>CAJOPJ010000089.1 GCA_905236325.1 uncultured Selenomonadaceae bacterium | reverse complement strand
TGATTTCAGTTAAGATTTTAATAATTTTTTTCATGTTAATTATCTCCTCTCAAAACAAAAACTTTATTGCCCAAGGTAACCACTATCAACAAAAATCGTGCGACCTGTGATTGTACGCGAAGTTTCGCCAAGCAAAAAAATTACAGCATTAGCAATATCTTCAGGCTGAGATTCAGGTAACAACATTTTCAAGTTGAAATAGTCTTGCGATTCAGGAATAATATTTTCAAGCATTGGTGTATCGGTAGGTCCGGGAGCAACGCAATTTATGCGAATTTTTTTCTTGGCAAGTTCAATAGCAAAAGTCCGCGCTGAACTTTCCATTGCAGCTTTTGAGGCAGCGTAGGCAGTCATACATTCTTGCGGATAATACAAATTCAATGCCGAAATTCCGACAATACTGCCGCCATTGTTGTAATTTTTTTTTGCGTACATTGAAACCATCATTGCAAAACCAATAAAATTTATGTCGAGAACCTCGCGCAGAGTTTTTTCATCAAAAACGCGCAGTGGCGTTGGTGGCGCAATTCCTGAACAATAAGCCAAGCCATCAAGTTTTTCGCCGTCCGAAACAATGTCGTCGAAAATATTTTTGTAATTATTTGTATCGCGCACATCAAAAATTTTCTGCAGGTGACCTGTGCCTTCGCATTTTGACAAAGTTTCTGACAGCCGATTTTCATCGCGCCCACAAGCTACAACTTTGCCGCCGAGTTTGGAAATTAAAATTGCAGTTGCGCGTCCAATTCCGCTTGACGCACCTGTCACCATTATTTTTTTTCCGATCAAATCAAACATTTTTTCTACTCCATTAAATTTAAAGCATCACGCACGGTAACTACAGCTTGAACTTCAGCAGGTTTTAATTTTTTTCCGAACTTTGCGCCTACGCTTGCCATAAATGACAAAACCGACAGCGAATCCCACGCCGGATTTTGCGTCAAATTGTCGTCCTCTGAAAGTTCCTCAACTTCAATATCCATTGCCTCTGCCAAAATTTTCAGTTTTTCATTTTCAGTCATTTTTAGTCCTCCTCAAAAGCAAATTCAATTTTTTTCAGCAAATCTGCACGCGCCTTTTCATACATTTCACGCGTCCTAAAATATTCGCGCTGTTTCATTCCATTAACCAAAAGTTCTTTCGGAAATTGAATTTCGCCGCGATTTTCTACAAATCCATACATTTTGTTCATTCGAATGGCAGCAGTATTTTCAATAACAACATGTCCATACAAATTATCTACCAGTGAATAAAGATAATCAGCCATCACAATGAACGACTCAAAAAAAGCCGCCGAAGTTCTGAATTTTGAATCCCCAAGCAAAAGCCTTTCCGCAGTGCACCGATTTTTCTGCAAATCCATGTTCGCCCAACCTGTCGTGCCGAAAGGAGTTTCTGTCGCCTTGTCAAGCATAATCATAAAACCTTGCGTGTCGTCCGGCAAATATTTTTCTGTATACCACTTTTGCTCCAATTCCTGCGTCAACTTGAAAGGCTGATTTAAAAATTTATTCAGTTCAGGATTATTGCGCCACTTAATAACCTCAGGAAAAAATTTTGGCGCGATTTCTTCCAGAATAACTGCGCGACCTTCAAGTCGCAATGGATTTTTTAATTTGTTCCTAGACAAAAATTTCACCTCCTGCAAAAACAAACTTAATTATCCCCCCTCCCCGCCTTTTTGTCAAGTTTTTTTTTAAAAATTTGCAAAAAAAAATTTCCTCAACATAAATCAAGGAATTTAATTAAAAAATGTTTTAAAAATTTATTTTCTGCCGAGTGCGACGCTTTGCGGAACTGTAGTTTCTTTGTCGTAACAAGCAAAGGCGTTATCAACTAATGCTTTGTTGGGTTTAGGCGTAATTGCACTGACAATCGGCACAATAACTAAACCAGCCAACATAGCAAATGCACCTGCGTTAATCGGCGATTGCAAAATTGCCGGAAACAGCGGACGCGCCAACATATTTGCTGTCATTAAAAAAGTTGCGAACAGGAAACTGGTCCAGCAAGCCAGTGTCGTGACTTTTTTGCTGTAAAGCGCGTACATAAATGGTGCAAGAAAAGCACCTGCCATTGCGCCCCATGATACGCCCATAAGTTGCGCGATAAATGTTACCGAGCTTTTGTATTGAATCAATGCTAATATTGCTGAAATTGCTATAAATACAACAATCAAGACGCGCATTAAAAGTACTTGGCTTTTTTCAGACATATTTTTAAACAATGCACCTTTAATTAAGTCGATTGTCAAAGTTGAACTTGAAGCAATGACCAAACTTGAAAGCGTTGACATTGATGCCGACAAAACTAAAATCACAACTAAGGCAATCATACCT
>CAJOPJ010000088.1 GCA_905236325.1 uncultured Selenomonadaceae bacterium | reverse complement strand
TGGACGCGGCGGCTACTTTGAAAAAATCTGACGCTAACAATGTAGTTTTAAAATTTACAACCGGTGACAGTTTAACTGCAAACAATTCAGGGCAAACTTTCTTGATAAGTGAAGGTGAAAATCAAACTGCTTGGAAATTTGATAACAGCGTCGGGCATTTTGTTAACGCTTAAAAAAATCTAATCAGTCAAAATTAAATTGCTTTGATATTTTATTTTGCCGGATAAAACGCCGTCATAAAAATTTTGCTTAGTATCTATATATTTTATCGCCCCCTCAAGTGTGGCGATTTTTTTTTGCAGTTGAGATTTTTTAGCTGATAAAATTTTTTTCCTAGTCTCAATCGAACTTTCGCCTTCAAGACAAAGTTGCAAATAATTTTTCATTTCCGCAATTCCAAAGTTGCAATCTTTCAGGCAGAGCAATCCCTGTATCCAAGCAACATCTCGGTCGTCAAAAATTCTGCGATTATTTTTGTCGCGTTTAACATTCGGTATTAAACCTTCATTGCAATAAAATTTTAAATTGGTGTAAGTTATGCCGACTTTTTCGCAAACTTCCTTCATTCCGTACATAAAAATTCCTCCAAAAAAAATTTGACAGGCAGTAACTGTCGTAGTGTAATATTATCCTAAACTAAAAATTTTTTTTTGCAAAGGAGTTTTTATCATTGAGTTTTTGACTCTCAACGACGGAAACAAAATGCCACTTGAAGGTTTTGGAGTTTTTCAGATTCCTGACCTTGCACAGTGTGAAGAAGTCACCTACAACGCAATCAAAGTCGGTTACAGATTGATTGACACGGCGGCATCTTGCAAAAATGAAGAAGCTGTCGGCAAGGCTGTAAATCGCGCAATTTCGGACGGCTTGACGACGCGCGAAGAACTTTTTATTACAACAAAAGTTTGGGTTTCAGACATGATTGACGAAGACACTGCCTATAAAGCAGTTGAAACTTCGCTGAAAAAATTAAATTTAAAGTACGCAGATTTAATTTTACTTCACCAGCCGATGAAAGATTATTTTGCGGCTTATCGCGGAATTGAAAAAGCTTGCAAAGATGGCTTGACAAAATCAATCGGCGTGGCAAATTTTTATCCTGAAGTCTTGGCGAACTTCTGCGAAACAGTCAAAACAATTCCTGCAGTAAATCAAATTGAATTGCATCCATTTTTTGTGCAAGCCGACGCGCTGGAGAATATGAAAAAATATAATGTGATTCCGCAAGCATGGGGACCTTTGGCTGAAGGCAAGCATGGAATTTTCACAGACGCGGAACTTACTGAAATTGGCAAAAAATATAATAAATCTGCCGCGCAAGTTGTTTTGCGTTGGAATGTTCAGCGCGGAGTTTCGATTATTCCAAAATCTGTTCATGTCGAGCGTATGCAACAAAATCTTGATATTTTTGACTTTGAACTCTCGGCGGAGGAAATGGAAAAAATTGCTGCGAAAGACTTGGGTCACAGCGAAATTGTAAATCATCGCGATCCTGCTTTTGTAAAAATGTTGCATACTTGGAAAGTTTAATTGGAGGAAAAATATTTTGAAAAAGTTTTTAAAGGCTACAATAATTTTTGCGGCTTGTTTTTTTGCCTTCGCAAATGTAACTTTCGCAAAAAATTTGTCGGCTGATGAAATTAAATCTGAACTTGAAAAAGTTGACGGCGCAGTTTTTCCGCTCGGCGAACCTAACACGGCGAATGAAAAATATTTTACAGGTCAAAGTTATGTTGCTTGGTTGTCAAATGAAGTTCCGATGGGCAATGTAACATTTGTGAAAGGTGCGCACACTTTTTGGCACATTCACCACAAAAGTTGTCAAATTTTAATTGCGGAGTCCGGGCGCGGTTATTATCAAATCTGGGGCGAAGAGCCGAAATTACTTTTGCCCGGTCAAGTCGTTACAATTCCTGAAGGCGTAAAACATTGGCACGGAGCCGCGCCGAATTGTATGTTTCAGCACATTGCAATTATGAAACCTGTTGAAGGTATTTCTACAGAGTGGCTTGAAGAAGTTGACAGCGATATTTTTAAAAATTTGAAGTAAGAGGAAATGTTTATGGAAGTTTCACGCAGAAATTTATTGAAAATGGCTGGAGTTGCGGCAGTCAGTGCGGCTGTTGGAAATTTTACTTCAAAAGCGGAGGCGGCGACAAATACAATGAAAATCACTCAAGCACCTGTCATCGGCAGCCAAAATGTTACCGGTACAAATTACAAAGGCACGGCGGCGAAAGTTTACTTCACAAAAAAACTTGACGCTGACAGCCTGATTAAACTTTATAACTGCGTCAACGGCGAAATTTTCGGCAAGGTCGGAATTAAATTGCATACCGGCGAGAATAACGGACCGAACATTTTGCCACGCGATTGGGTTAAAAAATTTCAGGCACAGGTTCCAAACTCAAATATTATCTAAACAAATACACTTTACAACGGCGACAGATATTCGACTGAAGGACACAGAAACGCAATTAAACTCAACGGCTGGGATTTTTGCGAAGTCGATATTATGGACGAAAATGAGGAAACCGGCGATTTTCCTGTCAACGGCGGCAAGCATTTAAAATTTGTTTCAATGGGCGGACATTTGGCAAATTATGATTCGCTGATTGTTTTGACGCACTTTAAAGGACACGCAATGGGCGGTTTTGGCGGCAGTTTAAAAAATATTGCGATTGGTTGCGCGTCAGGCCACAAAGGCAAAGTCCAAGTTCATCAGTACGACATTTCAAGAGGTATGCCACCTGCCAGAGATTGGGCTGCTCACGTTCCTTTGGAAGAAAAATTTATGGAGCTTATGGCTGACAGCGGAAAAGCAACTTGCGATCACTTCGGCAAGCGTATTGTATTTTTTAATGTTATGCGCCGAATGAGCGTTGATTGCGACTGCGCAGGAGTTCATGCCGCTGAACCTACAATAGCTGATATTGGAATGGTTGCATCAAATGACATTTTGGCGATTGATCAGGCTTGTTGTGATTTAGTTTACACAGCGACTGACAGTAAAGACTTGCGCGAGAGAATGGAAAGTCGTCACGGCTTGCATCAACTTACCAAAGACGCGCCGTGAAAGCCCCCTGCTTTAGCTGTGGGGATGAAACGGCGCAAAAAAATCTTGCAAACAATAACACCATGT
>CAJOPJ010000087.1 GCA_905236325.1 uncultured Selenomonadaceae bacterium | reverse complement strand
CCGGTCGATTGACACTGCCACGCGCCAAAAAAGCTCCACGCAAAGTTGCAATTTTGTATCTTGTGCGCGAAGTTAAATCTTTGTCACTCAAGTTGTTTAGAAATTTTTCAATTGCGCCTACAAAAAAAATTCGCACGAAATAGCGCATTGTTTTGCGAAGTTTTTTCGTGCGGACAGCTGCAATTTCAGTTTTGGCATCGGGATAAAGTTTTTTTATCAGCGTAATGACTTTTCTGGCAATTGCGGCGTTTGTACTTGAAAAATCTCTGCGTCCTTCAATTACAACTGAACCAATTCTAAGCAGTGCGGCAAGTTCAGCGCGTTGACATTCCAAGTCGTCGTCAAATTTGTGTGCAAGTTCATTTCTGACATCATCAGCGTAAGAAGGCATTTTGGCACCTCAAGAATATTTTTTATCGCGCATAAAAAACAATCCAATCAAACCGTCAATTGCGACCAAAAGCATAATATTTACATTGAAAAAAATATTTGCAATGAAAGTCGCCAAAATTATCACAATCGGCAGAATCAATTTTTTGCTGAATTGTTTTTGCAGTAAATCAATCGCCACATTCAAAAGCAATGCAGTTGCGCCGCATTGCATACCTTTCAAAACCAGTTTGACTTGTTCATTTTGCGCAACCAAGTCATAAAAAGTTGCCACGATTGAAATAATTATCAGCGGCGGCAAAATCGTTGCAAACATTCCTGTTATTGCGCCGAGTACTCCTGCCATTCTGTAACCAAGCATTATTGCTGTGTTGACTGCCATAATTCCAGGCGTTGATTGTGCAATTGCCACCATATTTAAAGTTTCTTCGTCGCTTATCCAGTGATATTCATCAACATATTTTGCCTTAAGCAGGGGAATAATTACATATCCGCCGCCGACCGTGAACATACTGATTATGAAAGTTGATTTAAAAAGAGTCCAATAAAATTTTGCGTCAATTTTCTTGTCCATTTTACCAATTCCTTAAGCAGTTTGAACTTTTTTAAAATAAATTGCCAAGTATCAAACCTGCAAAACCGCAAGCAATCAGCAGTTTTATTGCGCTGATTTTTTTTCGTGCAGCAATTAACGCGCCAATTAGAATTATTGCGCCGATTGGATTTGCGCTTGAAAAAAAATCTTGAGGCAAATCTTCAACATCCCAAACAGCCAGCAATACAAAACCAATGCAAGCCGCCGCAATTAAAGCCATAACTGCCGGACGCAAGCCGTTCAAAATTCCTTGAATTGCGCCAAGTTCGCCATATTTAAAAATAATTTTAGCAAGCGCAATGCACAAAAAAATACTCGGCGTAACAAAGCCCATTGTTGCCGAAATTGCGCCGGCAAGTCCGGCAATTTTCATTCCTGCAAAAGTCGCCGCATTAATTCCAATTGGTCCGGGCGTCATTTGTGAAATTGTAAAAATATCAATAAATTCCGGCAGCGTCAGCCAATGGTATGAATCCACTACAGAGGCTTGAATCAGCGGCATTGACGCATAGCCACCGCCGACGCAAACTAAACTTATTTTTGCAAATTCCAAAAACAAAAGTAAGTATGTCACGGCTCACGCTCCTTTCCTGTTAATCTGTAAAAAGCTCCTTGACTTTATCGAAGAAAGTTTTTTTCTCAGGGTGATTTTTAGAATCGTTGCCGCCATTTTCAAATTCTTGCAAAAGTTCGCGTTGATGCTTAGTTAAATTTTGTGGCGTAAGAACTTTGACTTTAACAAATTCATCACCGCGACCTTCGCCGCGAAGTTGTGGAATACCTTTGCCTTTGACTTTTAAAATTGTGCCGGATTGCGTGCCTTCCGGAATTTTAAGTTCAATTTTGCCATCGATAGTTGGAGCTTGAACAGTTGCGCCGAGTGAGGCTTGAACAAAAGTTATAGGAATTTCGCAATAGACATTCACGCCTTCGCGTTCAAAAATTGGATGCTGTTTGACGCGAATATAAACATACAAATCGCCATTTGCGCCGCCGCGAACGCCAGGCTGACCGCCATTTGCAATTCTAAGTCTATTGCCTGTATCAACACCTTTTGGAATATTTAACTTAACATCGCGTTCGACGCGAACTTTGCCTTCGCCGTGACAGTGGCTGCAAGGATTTTTTATAAATTTACCTGTGCCGTGACAGCGTTCGCAAGGTCTGGAATTTGCAATAGTTCCAAAAGGCGTACGCGTTACAGTTTGACGCATACCTGTGCCGTGACAATCAGGACAGTTTTCCGGCGTTGAACCTTTCGCTGCGCCTGTGCCGTGACATTCTTCGCACTCTTCCATTTTTGGAACTTTGATTGTCATTTCCTTGCCAAAAGCCGCGTCCTCAAAATTAATATTCAAATCGTAACGCAAATCTGCGCCGCGTTCAGGACCTGTATTTTGTTTTCGGCTGCGCCGTGAACTTCCGCCGCCAAAAAATTCGCCGAAAATATCAGCAAAGCCATCAAAAGCCCCTCCGCCGCCGTTGAAAATATCACCAAAATCAAAACCGCCAAAACCTGCTCCGCCGGAATTTCCTCCTCCGCCGCCTTGAAATGCCGCATAGCCGAATTGATCGTACTGGGCGCGTTTTTGTGGATCTTTCAAAATATTATACGCCACATTTACTTCCTTCATTTTTTCTTCTGCGCCTTTTTTGTCGTCTGGATTCAAGTCGGGGTGATATTTTTTTGCCAGCTTTTTATACGCCTTTTTGAGTTCGTCATCTGTGGCGTTTTTGTTTACGCCTAAAATTTCATACAAATCTCTTGGTTGATCTGCCATTTTCTCACCTTCAAAAGTAAAATAGCGGCTAATGTCCTAAAACATTAACCGCGCTTATTATAGAAAATTTTTTACAATAAATCAAATAGTTTAAAAAATATTAGAAGGTTAGAAGTGAGATTTTACTTCAGAACGGATAAGCGCAAACAGTTCAGAATTTTTTTCTGCGCCGGTGAATTGGGTAATAGCAGAATCAATGCCGTTGCGACTGATAAAGTTTTGAATTTCAACTGCCTCTGCGTCGTGCTTAAAATTAAAAGCCAAAGCCGCCGCCGTAACTTTTGCAAGATTTTTTGGTGTCTTACCAATTGCAATAGCTTGGTTTGCCGGAAAAATAATTCTGTCCGAAGGCGAAAGTTTACGCTTAGGTCCGCGTGCAACTCTGGTAATTTCGTCCAGCAAAAATTGATTTTCAAAACGCCGCAAAGTCGATTCAACATAACTTTGTTGGACTGACGGCGCAAATTTATATTTATCAATTAAAAAAGCAGAACTTTCGGCAAAAACGCCTTTCACGCAATTTAAAATTTCTGCGTCTTGAATTGCGTCATCAATGTATCTGAATTTTTTCAAATAACCAAGATAAGCCACTGAAGCATGACCGGTATTTACAGTAAAAATTTTGCGCTCAATGTAGGCATCTAAATTTTCAACAAAACTAACGCCTTCGATTTGTGGAATTTCGCCAATCCAAGATTTTGAATCAATATCCCATTCAGAAAATTCCTCAACCTTGATTAAAAGCGGCTCCTCATTTTTCTGAGCAGGAACAATTCTATCGACGGCAGTATTTGGAAAGCCTGCAAATTTTTCAATCTCAGGTTGAATTTCTGCAGGTAAATTTTCATAAACAGCTTTTTTCAAAATTTCAGTATTGCCAATCAAATTTTCGCACGCGATTATATTAACAGGCGATTTATTTTTTTTAAGACGCGCAATTAAAGCCTTAGCAATTATCGGCGCGATTGTCGGCAAAATTTTTGCTCCGATAGCTGTTGTTATAATATCAGCTTCAATCAGCGCCTCAAGCAGTTGTTCAGGATTTTTTGCGCTGTTAATTGCGTTGACATTTTCAACTAAAATTTTTTCCGGCTTGCCAAAAATTTTTATATTGTACTTGCCGAGTTTGTTAATATTGTCAACAAGATTTTCTGCAACATCAACAAAAGTAACTTGATAACCTGCCTTGTTTAAAAGCAGACCGATAAATCCGCGCCCGATATTTCCTGCGCCAAAATGTACAGCTTTCTTCATAAATAAATCTCCTTGAAAAAATTTTTTCTGATTTTATAAAAATTTTTTACATTATGCAATGTAGAATTGACAAAAAATTTTCAATCAGTAAAATTTAAAATAAATTTTATTTGGAAGTGATAAATTTGCTTTTAAAGGTCAGCAATTTAAATGTTTCTTACGGCGACAAATTGACTGTGCAAGATGTCAATTTTGAATTGCCGGCAGGAAAAATTTTAACCATCGTCGGCGAATCCGGCAGTGGAAAAACTACAGTAATTCGCGCAATTTTAAATGTTTTGCCCGGCGGCGGAAAAATTTCACGCGGCAAAATTTCCTTCGAGGACAAAAATTTGTTGGATTTAAATCCTGCACAATGGCGTTCTCTGCGTGGAAAAGATATTTCAATGATCTTTCAAGACAGCGGCAATATGCTTAATCCTGTGCGTACAATTGGTAGTCAGTTTGTTGAATATATTCAAGTACACAGCGATCTTGATAAAAAATCAGCGCACAATATGGCGATTGAAAAATTGACGCTGATGAACTTGCCGGAGCCTGAAAATATTTTGAACAGCTACACATTTGAACTTTCAGGCGGAATGCGCCAGCGCGTCGGAATTGCAATGGCAATAACCTTTCAGCCAAAATTGTTGCTTGCTGATGAGCCAACTTCTGCACTTGATGTTACAACTCAAGCGCAAATTGTCGGCGAACTGATGTTTGTAACGCGCGGCACAGGCGCATCAATGATTATGGTTACGCACAACTTGGGCGTTGCAAGTTATCTTTCGGACGAAATTATGGTTATGTCGCAAGGCAGAGTTGTTGATTATGGCGCGACTCAAGATATTTTAAAAAATCCGCAAGCTGAATATACAAAAACTTTGCTTGCGGCTGTTCCTGAAATTGGAGGTGCGCGTTATGTCTGAAGTTTTAAAAACTGAACTTTGCGGAATAAAAATGCAAACGCCAATTTTGGCTGCAAGTGGAACTTTCGGCTTTGGCGAAGAATTTGCAGATTTTGTGGACTTAAAAAAACTTGGCGGAGTTATGGTTAAATGCACAACGCTAAAACCAAGACCTGGAAATGTTGGTATTAGAATTACTGAAACGCCTTCCGGCATGCTGAATTGTATCGGCTTGGAAAATCCCGGCGTGGAAAATTTTTTGACTGAAATTTTGCCACGCATTAAAGACAAAATGAATGTCATTGTTAATATTTCCGGCGGTAGTGTGGAAGATTACGGCACTTTAGCTGAAATGCTTGATGTTGAAGGCGTTGCGGCGATTGAGCTTAATATTTCCTGCCCAAATGTCAAGGACGGCGGAATTATTTTTGGTACGCAACCTGACGCTGCGGCTGATGTTACTTCAACTGCAAAAAAATCTACAAGCAAGCCTGTTATTGTAAAACTCAGTCCAAATGTTACCGACATTACAGAAATTGCGCGTGCTGTTGAATTTGCCGGCGCAGATTGCATTTCAATGATAAATACGCTCTTGGGTATGGAAATTAACATTGAAACTTGGAAGCCGACGCTTGGAAATATCACCGGCGGACTTTCGGGCGGCGCAATTAAACCTGTTGCCCTGCGAATGATTTATCAAGTTGCACAGGCTGTTAAAATTCCAATTATCGGCATGGGCGGTATCAGAAATTTTTCTGACGCTGTTAAATTTTTACTTGCAGGTGCGTCGGCTGTTGCGGTTGGCACAGCTAATTTTACTGACCCTGCCGTGACTATGAAAATTGCCGATGACTTGGAAAAATATTTACTGCGCAAAAATCTTTCAAGCGTTAAAGATTTAGTCGGAGGACTTAAAATTTGAAAATTTTAATGCATATGTGTTGCGGACCATGCTCCTGCTACACCACAAAAAAATTGCAGGCCGAAGGTTTTGAACCTGTCGGCTATTTTTTTAATCCAAACATTCATCCATACCAACAATGGCGCCAAAGGCTTAAAACTGCGCGTGAATTTGCTGAATTTGTCGGAATAAAATTTATTCACGACAATCACTATGGCTTGCGTGATTTTCTGGAAAAAACTTCAAAAGTTGTCGGAAAAATTTCTGACGCAGACACTTTCAAAAATGCCGATGGCTTTCACGACAGATGTAAAATTTGTTATGCTTGGCGGCTTAGTCAAACTGCAAAGTTTGCGGCGGAAAATAATTTCGAAATTTTTACTTCGACGCTGTTTTACAGTATTCACCAAAATCACGACTTAATGAAAAAAATTGCCGAAACTTTTGCTAAACAGTTCGGCGTGAAATTTTACTATGAAGATTTTCGACAAGGCTGGCAGGAAGGCATTGATATTAGCATTGAACTTGGTCTTTACAGACAAAATTATTGCGGCTGTATTTTCAGCGAAGAAGAACGCTTTAGCAAGGAAATTAAAAATTTACGCCGCGCCAATTTCAAGAAATAATTTTTTACAAAATCACAAAGAAAATGTATAATGGATACAAAATTTTTAGTATGTGATTTTGGGAGGTAATTATTTATGGCTGTTCATGTTATCGAAGAAGCGCGTCGTTGTTTACAATGCAAAAAACCACTCTGCAGAATTAAAGGCTGCCCAATTCAAACCAATATTCCGGAAATGATTCGGCTTTTCTTGGACGGCAAAACTGATGAAGCCGGCAAAATGTTGTTTGATAATAATCCCCTGTCAGTAGTTTGTTCGCTTGTTTGCGACCATGAACATCAATGCGAAGGCAACTGCATTCAAGGCAAACGCAAAGATGGCGCAGCAATTCGCATTCCAAATATTGAAAATTATATTTCAGAATCCTACTTCGATAGAATTGTTTTGGAAAAAGCACCTGACACCGGCAAACAAGTTGCAATAATAGGTGCAGGTCCTGCCGGAATCACAATCGCAATCAAGCTGGCTGAAAAAGGACACAATATTACTCTGTTTGACAGAATGGACAAAGTCGGCGGAATGATGCGTTATGGTATTCCGGCTTTCAGGTTGCCGCGAATTATCCTTGACAGGTATCAAACTAAATTGCGCGAAATGGGAATCCATTTTCGCCCAAACACTTCAATAGGCGGCGCGTTGCATTTGGAAGATTTATTCAATGACGGCTACGACGCAGTATTTATTGGCACAGGTGTTTGGCGACCAAACAGAACGCATTGCAAAGGCGAATCGCTCGGCAATGTTCATTTTGCTGTTGACTATTTGCAAAATCCTGAATCCTATGACTTAGGCGACACTGTTGCAATTATCGGCGCAGGAAATTCAGCTATTGATGTTGCGCGTACAGTCAGACGCTTTGGCAGCAGAAATATTACACTTTATGCACGCAGACAAAGATTAGCCGCAAGCCAGCGCGAACTTGATTACGCTGCTGTTGACGGAATTGATATTCAACAAGGTATGGCGATTAAAGAATTTACGCCTGAAGGTCCAATTTTTATTCCACGCACTTTTGATGATGATGGGAATTGTATTCGCGAAGATGAACCTGTTTTGATTAAAGCTGACAGCACTATTATTGCAATTAGTCAAGGTCCTAAAGACAAAATTGTCAATACCAGCCACGAACTGAAAATCAATGAAAAAGGCTTAATTGTCGTTGACGAACAAGGCAAAACTTCAATTGAAGGCGTATTTTCAGCCGGCGATGTTGTCGCAGGTTCAAAAAATGTTGTGCTTGCTGTAAATTATTCAAAACAGGTTGCAGAGGCTATGCATGAATATTTAATGTCAAAGTGAGGCGCGGAGTATGAAAATCATCTTGTTAAATGCAAGTCCACGCAAAAATTGGAACACGGCACAACTTTTGCAGTCAGCACAAAAAGGCGCAGAATCAGTCGGTGCTGAAACTGAATTTGTCAATTTGTACGACTTGAACTTCACAGGCTGCAGGAGTTGTTTAGCTTGTAAACGCATTGGCGCACAACGTAACAAATGCTATTGGCACGATGATTTATCGCCGCTGATTGAAAAAATTTTGTCAGCTGACGCAGTAATTATCGGCACGCCAATTCAAAAAATTATTATGAACAAAATATGCCCCCAACTTTGCAAACAGCTGAAAATTTTTACAGCAAATTTTTGAACGGCACAGTTAAAACTTACGCCTCCTGCGATACTTTGCAAGTTAAAGACTATTCAAAATACGCTATGAACAGTTTTGATTCGGCGCATAAGCAAGCACACCACAATGAACAATTTCCTGCCGATTTGGAAGAATGTTTTAAACTCGGCGCGGAAATAACTAACTAAAACATTTTAGCAAAGGAGTATTTATGTGAAAATCTTGAAAAGACTTTGGGACGGCTTACAACGCGACTTCAGATTGTTTATATTTATACTCCTCCTGTTGGAAATTTATCGCGCACTTTTTATCGGCACAATGTCAGGTTACATAAGCGCGGAAACAAATTCAACGCAAATTTGGACAGCACTTTTTGTAGGACTGCGTCTCAGCTTAAAAACTGCAGGCGCAGTCACTTTACTGTCTTTTATTTTTGTCACAATTTTCGGCTTGAGTAGTCGATTGCGCTTGGCGATTGGTATTTTTGCGTCGCTGATTTTTTCAACGCTGTTCATGGCGCGTTATCCTTACTATCGCGCATTTGGTTCAACTTTCGGTATGGAAGTAATTCAAGGTATGCACGACGACTTAAGCGCAATAATTATAACTGTCGTGCAGGAGTACGGCTTATTTTGGCGATTTCCTGTCGCGCTGATTTTAACTGTTGTCTGCATTGCAATTTTAAGCCGCCTGCTGATTTTAAAAACAATTCCACTGCCGGAACTGAACAGCTTTATAAAAAAATTTTTATTCAGCGCAGGAATATTTGCTTTTGTAGTAGCTTTTTTTATTTTTGCAAGATTCGGCGGCAGTTTTACCTATGATAATGGCTTGAATTGGGAAAATTGCGGCGTAACAAGCGATCATTTTTTGAATGAAACAATTTTGGACGACGGACAGGCTTTTTATCGCGTTTACACAATGAACAAGTGGATGAGCGCAGGAATTATCAGCAATTTAAACACAGAAAATATTTCTGCCTGTGCTGAATTTATTTCTCCGCGCAAAGGTCTTGTTGCTGACAATCTTTCGCCTTACCTTGAGCGCACTGCTAAAGGTCCTAAAATTCCTAAGCCACAACATATTTTTATAATAATGGGCGAAACTTGGATGCAATGGCCTATGCTTGGCAAATATTCCGACCTTCGTGTTTCGGACGGCATCAGGTCTTTAATTGCCGAGCCGAACTGTTACTACAGCAGAAATTTCCTGCCGACAGGTGAATTTACTTCTGCCGCCTTAACAGGAATTATTACCGGCTTACCTGATGTCAACATGAAAGTTAATTATCAGCCGCGCAGTTATGAAGAAGTCTATGTTCCTGCAATGGCTCCGCCGCTCAAAGAACTTGGCTATAATGTTGATTATTGGTATGGCGGCACTGCAAGCTGGGAAAATATTGCAAGTCTTGCTAAAGCGCAAGGTTTTGATAATACTTACAGCATTTCAGATTTAAACGCGCCAAAACAAAGCGTCTGGGGCTGTAAAGATGAATATTTATTCAAGGCGATTGAAGAACATTTAGCTGAAGAACCGCCGACCGTACATTTGATTATGACAACTTCAAACCATCCGCCCTACAACTTAGATTTGGCGGCTGAAGGTTTTGATTTTGATTCAACGCTTGCCGAAGTCGAAAAATTGCCTAATGTCGATGACGCTAAAGAACTTACAACTATGCTTGGGCATTATTGGTACATGGACAAAAAAACTACCAACTTTGTGCGTTCAGTTATTGGCAAATATCCAAACAGCTTATTTATCATAACCGGCGACCACGCAGTCAGAACAGATCCAAGCATGAATCCTACAATCTTTGAACACCAAAGCGTGCCTTTTGTAATGTTTGGCGCAGGTATTACTAAAAATATTTTGCCGGCTGATGTTGTTGGCGGTCATGCGTCGATTGTGCCGACTATTATTGAACTTATCGCGCCGAAAGATTTTATTTACTACTCAATAATGCCGAGTTTGTTCGACAGTTTCGGTGCAACTTTCAACAGACAATCCTACATTACGCAGAACACCGCCGGCTTGATTGATCTTGAAAGCGTTGAACTCCTGCCACATATTCCAAGTTCCGAACTCAACAAAGTAAATCTTTCTGCCGAACGCGATGCCGCCAAAAAAGTCATTGAATCTGTGCGCACTGTCGGCTGGTGGCTTTTGAATCACGGCGTTAATTTTAACTGACTGGAGGAAATTTTTATGCACATTGTTTTGGTATGCTTAAGCGACATTTTGCCGGTTGCGCTTGAACAGGTTTTAAATCTTGAAGGCAAAAGCTTTACATTTGTTACTGATGAAGTCGAACTTGCAAAAAATTATCTGTCAAAGTTCCAAGTGAATGAAAGCGCAATTTTTCCACTGCACGACTTGAAAGATTTAATCGCAAATGCAAATGGCTATGATTGCGTTTTTTGTTTTTCGGATGCCAGAACTGTCAATCAATATCCAAACTACATTAAATATTGCAAAATTCCCGACAATAAATTTGTGCATTTTTATGCAACAAATGATGGCAACATTCATTGGATAATTTCGCGTGCGCTGAAATATTTTGACAATCATTCTGCTGAATTTGAAATGTTTGCAACAGGAATGAGTTACACCTCCTTTGCGTTGGACACTACTAAATTCAAGCGCAAGTTATTTAATTTTGCAAAAGCCTCACAAGATTTGTATTTTGACTACCAAATTGCCAAGCATGCAATATCCAGGGGGGGGGG
>CAJOPJ010000086.1 GCA_905236325.1 uncultured Selenomonadaceae bacterium | reverse complement strand
CACTTTTTTAAAAAAAATTTTTTCCACCGCATTACTCCGCCATTTTTTAGCATTTTAGTCGAAAAAAGTTACACAAGATTTTGGTGATTCATGAATTTTTATAGCTTTTAATTTTGTATCGCCGGTAAAAAAATCTGCAGATTTTAGTTTATAAAAAATATCTTTAGCCAGATTTTCGGCAGTTGGATTTTGAGTTTTGAAATTTTCAAGTTCGTTCAAGTATTGGTGATCAAATTCTTCCAAAACTTTGTTCAGCGCGGCTTTTAAAATTTTGAAGTCAACCAAAATTCCAAGTTCATTAAGCTGAGTTCCTTCGACAATCGCCTCGACAATCCAGTTGTGACCATGAAGTTTGGCGCATTTGCCGGGATAATTTTCAATTCTGTGCGCTGCCTCAAATGCAGATTCTACAGTCAGTTCATACAATTTATATTCCTCCAATTAAGCTAAAATTTTTTACTAAAAATTTTTCAATCTCTTCGCCAATAAATTTTTTGCCGCGCAAGTCGGGATGAAGTCCGTCGGGCGTGAAGTCTGCGCGGAGTTCGCCTTGATTATCATAAAGATTTTGGCTGATATCGACTGCGTATTTTTGATTTAAAATCCAGGCGTTGACTTTTTCGCGTTCACCACGCCAATTATTTTTTGCAAGAAAAATTCCACGACTTTGCATAATGCGTGCGTTCATTGGCGTTAAAGTTACAAAAATCGGCGTGATATTATTTTTTGCGCATTTTTGTTTTAAAGTTTCAAGATTTTTTATAACTGAATTTGCAGTGATTCCGCTACGAATGTCATTTATTCCGCCAAAAATAATTAAATTTTTCGGTTTGAAAGGCAAAACATCGCGCTCAAAGCGTTCGAGCATTTGTTGCGTTGTATCGCCGCTGTGTGCAATATTTTTTATAGGTACAGAGCAGAAAGTTTGCCATTGACAAGCAAGTTGCCCGGCCGGAATAAAATCTGCGCCGCCGTGAGAGATGCTGTCGCCAAGAACTGCAAATTCAACAGGCGCAGTGACATGCAAATATTTAACTTCGGACCAATCACTCAGCGCGTTATTTTTTTTATCAATAACGCGCACGCGCCAATAATAGTCGCCAACTTCAGTTAAAGGCTGATTATCTGTTACGCGCGTTACACTTTCGGTATTTTTCAGTTCGCGCAAAACTTTGCCGTCCTTGAGCAACTGAACTTGATAAAATTCAGTGTTTGGCAGAGCTTCCCAAGAGTAAGTTGGATAAACCGGCGCGTAAGACATTTTTTCAAATTCAGTGGTAGGTTTTGGCGCAGGATATTTTATTTTTGCCGCTCCATTGCCGAAAAAAAATAAGCCGCAAATTAAGCAAATTGCGACAGAAAAAATTTTTATTTTCATAGCTTAATAACTTCCTGCAACTTCAATGTAATTAAATTTATCTTCGACTTCGCCGACGTGAATTGCCTCAATGTAGTCATACATTTTTTGTGAAAATTCACCAATCTTGCCGCCTCCGATGACATATTCTTTGCCTTTGTATTCAAGCAGTCCGACAGGAGAAATAACAGCAGCAGTTCCGCTGCCGAAAACTTCCTCAAGCGTGCCGTCCTCATAAGCCTGAATAACTTCATCAATAGAAATTTTTCGTTCGACTGTAGGGATTCCCCAATCTTTTGCAATTTCCATAACCGTGCGATGAGTGATTCCGTTCAGAATTGAAGTTTGCAGTTCAGGTGAAGGCGTGATAACTTCGCCGTTAATCTTGAACAAAATATTCATTGAGCCGACTTCTTCAATATATTTTCTTTCCACGCCGTCAAGCCACAAAGTTTGGTCGTAGCCTTTTTGGTGAGCAATCATTCCTGCATGCAAACTTGCAGCATAATTTGCAGGAGTTTTAGCTGCACCAAGTCCGCCGCGAACTGCGCGTACATATTCAGATTCAACCATAATTTTTACAGGCGCAAAACCATGAGCATAGTAAGCAGCAACAGGTGAAAGGATAATCAAAAATTTGTAAGTCTTTGCGACGCTCACGCCTAAAATTCCATCATTTGCAAAAACAAATGGTCTGATATATAAACTTTGCCCTTTGTCTTTAGGTATCCAGTCTTTTTCAATGTCAATCAACTTCATTAAGCCTTTATGGATTGTGTCGAAAGGCAACTGTGGAATATCCAAAATGCGTGCTGAATTATTCAATCTGTTCAAGTGATCGGTTGCACGAAAGACAACTGCCTTGCCATTATTGCGATAAGCCTTCATGCCTTCAAAAATTGCCTGTCCATAATGCAAAGTCGCATTTGCCGGCGACATTGGAATATCTTCATAAGGTACAATTCTTGCGTCGTGCCAGCCGTCGGTTGGACTGTAATCCATTGCAAACATATAATCTGTAAAATGCGTGCCAAAGCCGATTTTTGAAACATCAGGCTTTGCTTTTAGATTTTTGGTTTCGACAAATTTAATTTCAGACATAAAAAAACTTCCTTTCAAGACTAAAAAATTTCATACGCCTTTATTATCGACTTTTTGAAAAAATTTTCAAGTAAAACTTTAAAACAGCGCAAAATAAAATTTCTTGACAAGTTTTTTTTGAATGATATAATAACTTCTGTTTTAACGGAGAGCTGTCCGAGTGGTTGAAGGAGCACGATTGGAAATCGTGTGTGCGTTGATAGCGTACCGAGGGTTCGAATCCCTCGCTCTCCGCCATTTTTATATTCAAATTCAACTGTGAACGCAGGGATTTTGATTTCGCCGAACATATCACGCACTGACAATCCGGCCAGGGCATACGCAGCAACCGGAGTCTATTGTAGGCGGTAGTTTCGGCTTATGGGGTCAAGATTCTTGCGTTGGCGGTTGAATTTTTTATTTGCAACTGCTTGACTATTTTATTATAATTCCGCTGTTGACTGTAAAGGAGGACTGATAAATGTTTCGTTCGGTTGAAATGAGAAATTTATTTCTTGCGCCGTTCTGCATTTGGGCAGGAATTTTTATTTTTGTACCGCTAATTTTTATAATTGGCTATGGCTTAACTGATGCGGAAGGCAATTTTACGCTTGCAAATTTGCTTATGATTTTTCAGAGTGAATTTTTCAAGTCGCTTGCAATGTCAATTTGGTTGGCGGCAGTAAGCACGATAATTTGCTTAATTTTGGCTTATCCGCTGTGCCTGATTTTGGTTGAGCGTGCAAAAAGCGCAGGTTTAATTATAACGCTGCTGTTTGTTTTGCCGCTGTGGATGAATTCACTGCTTTCAACAATGGCTTGGCAAACAATTTTAGAGAAAAATGGAATTTTAAATCAATTTTTGCGAATGTTATCGCTGCCGGACTTAACACTGATAAACACAGGCACCGCGATTGTTATCGGAATGGTTTATAATTATTTACCATACATGGTCTTGCCTTTGTATGTTTCGCTGTCAAAAATTGATAAACGCATTATCGAGGCGGCGCACGATTTAGGCGCAAATACATTGCAAACTTTTTTCAAGGTGACAATGCCACTCAGTTTGCCCGGCGCAATTTCCGGAATCACGATGGTTTTTATTCCTGCGCTGACGACTTTTGCAATTTCAGCACTGCTTGGCGGAGGAAAACTTTTGCTGATTGGTAATGTTATTGAGCAGGAATTTACTTTTGAATATGACTGGAATTTAGGCGCGGCACTTTCAATCGTGCTGATGATTTTTATTGTGCTGAATATGGCGTTGACTTTGTTTTTTGAAAACTCGCACGATGAGGAGGCGCAATAAATGTCAAAATTAAAAACAATTTACCTTGCAATAATATTTTTATTTTTGTACGCGCCAATCGGTGTTTTAATTGCGCAATCATTCAATGCAAGCCGGTATCGCGGACATTGGACAGGTTTTACTTTGGACTGGTACGCGTCGCTTTTCGAAATGGAATCAGTTTTAGACGCGCTTTCAAACACAATTTCAATCGGCATTTTATCGGCGTTAATCGCAACAATTTTAGCATTGATAACTTGCCTTGCACTGCGCGATGTCAGCAAAAAATGGCGTGCAATGTTCATGAGCGTGGCGAACATACCAATTTTAAATGCAGATATTGTTACCGGAATATCCTTAATGCTTTTATTTCTTGGCTTGGGAATGAAACTTGGCTATGGCTCAATTTTGCTGGCGCATATAGTTTTTAATGTGCCTTATGTGATGCTTTGCATAATGCCAACTTTAATTGCTCTGGACAAAAGTTTTTATGAAGCAGCGTTGGACTTGGGCGCATCGCCATTCAAAGCATTTACAAGCGTTGTACTTCCCGAACTTAGGCAAAGCATTTTTGCAGGATTTTTGCTTGCGTTCACAATGTCGGCTGATGATTTTATAATAACTTACTTCACGCGCGGTGCAGGTGTCGATACTTTGCCGACAGAAATTTATTCAGAACTGAAACTTGGAATCCACCCTGAAATGTACGCGCTTTCTACGCTTGTATTTTTTATAGTTTTGATTTTTGTTGTACTCTTCGCAATGAACAGAAAAAAACTTTCGGAGGAGATGTTGCAATGAAAAAATTTTTTGCGCTGATTTTATTTTTTATGACTTTTGGTTTAACAGGTTGCGGCGCTGATGACGACGCTGAAAATATTGTTTATGTTTATAGTTGGGGCGATTATATCGATCCTGAAACGCTTGAAATGTTTGAAGAAGAAACCGGTATTCATGTTGTGCTTGATGAGTTCGACACCAATGAAAATATGTATCCACGCATTGTCGAAGGCGCAATTCACTATGATGTTATCTGTCCTTCCGACTATATGATTCAGAAAATGATTGCAAATAATTTACTTCAGCCGCTGGATTTTGAAAAATTGCCAAACGCTAAAAAATATATCGGCGACGCATTTTTTGAACAAGCGTCCGAAAGTTTCGATCCCGGCAACCACTATGCTGTGCCTTACTGCTGGGGAACTGTCGGAATTATGTATGACACTACAAAAATTGAGGAACCTGTTGATAGCTGGACAATTTTGTGGAATGAAAAATATCGCAATGAAATTTTAATGCAGGATTCCTCACGCGACGCATTGATGATTCCACTGAAAATTTTAGGTCGCAGTCTGAATGAAACTGATGAAATTTATTTGCGACAGGCGCGTGATATGCTAATTAAACAAAAGCCGCTGGTGCAAGCCTATGTTGTTGACGAAGCAAAAGACAAATTGATTTCCGGCGAAGCGGCAATTGGCGTTGTATTTTCCGGCGAAGCATTGCAGATTATGCTTGCAAATCCTGACATGAACTTTGCCGTGCCGAAAGAAGGAACTAATTTTTGGATTGACAGCTGGGTAATTGCTCGCGACGCTGAAAATGTTGATAACGCGCACAAATTTATTGATTTCATGTGCAGACCGGACATTGCGGTTATAAATTTTGATTATCTTGGTTATTCCACGCCGAATATTGCTGTTCGTGAACTTGAGGAGGACGAAGATTACCGCGATTCTGAAGTTGCCTTTCCTGAACCTGAAGTTTATGAAAATCAAGAAACCTACAACTATCTTGGCAACAAAATGGACAGATATTACAATCGCCTGTGGATGCAGGTTAAGGTGGAATAGGCTATAACTTGATATTTACAGTAAGCAGAAAAATTTTGCAATTCAAATTTCAAAATTGCTTTCCGGCAAAGAGCGCAGTTTTTTGGTGACTGAAAAATATTTTGACGCAGTGAAAAAAATTTTGGCGTTGCGGCAAATGAAGAAATTATTTCAGACGCGCAATTTGAGTTTTTGATTCAATCAATGGAGCAATCACGCGGTCGGAAAATTTATTTTATCTTG
>CAJOPJ010000085.1 GCA_905236325.1 uncultured Selenomonadaceae bacterium | reverse complement strand
CCTCCGCCGCCAATCGGCACTAAAATTGCGTCAACATCTTTCAGTTCATTGATAATTTCAAGCGCAGTCGTTCCCTGCCCAAGCAAAACTTCGCGGTCGTTGAATGGATGAACATAAATATAGCCGTGCTTTTTTTGCAATTCAAGACTATAAGCAAATGCGTCATCAAAGCCGTCGCCATGCAAAATAACTTCCGCGCCAAGTGCTTTTGTAGCTTCAACTTTCAAAATCGGCGTGGTTGCCGGCATACAAATTACAGCCTTAACGCCAAGTTTTTGCGCCGCAAATGCAACGCCTTGTGCATGATTTCCGGCTGAAGAAGTTATAACGCCTTTAGCTTTTTCAGCGTCCGTCAGTTGTGAAATTTTATTGTACGCTCCACGCAGTTTAAATGCGCCAGTATGTTGCATATTTTCCGGCTTCAAAAAGACTTCATTGCCGCTAATTTCAGAAAAATAATCGCTCGGTATCAGCTTAGTTTTCTTGACAACTCCGGCAAGCTGTTTATCAGCGCGATAAACATCGGCAATAGTTGTTTGCTCGACAATCTCCGCGTATGAAATTTTTTTATCACTCAATTTAAATTCCTCCAAAAAAATCCCTTCAAAGTAAAATTCAAAGTTCAATTCAGCGTTGAAAAAATTTTTCCTGCAAAAATTATTTCTACTGCAAACGCGACGACAAAATTTATTTTTCAGCAAAAATTGTAAGTTGCATTTTGTTGCAAGTTACAGCTGTCCTGTTTAATCGGCGAAGTTGTGTAGTCTGAAAAAATTTTTGGCGTTGCAAATAAAAGTCCACGCAAATTTGTCGCCGAAATGTCCAGTGCAAGATTTTTTTGATAATTGGTATAAAAATTTTTTTGCAGGAAATTTTTTTCAGTCAAGTGCTTTGTAACTTTTGTTACGATTGGCAAATTTGAAAGTTGCGAAATTTTTTTCAGCAAAAATTGTCCACGCTGATTGAACGCCAAAACGCGTACATAATCTGCAACTTCAAATTCAGTTACATTCAGCAGAAAATACAACAGCAGTCTTTTGATTCGAGAAGTTTGGTAGCGTTTGCTTGTCATTTTGGAAACTAAATTTGAAAAATTTTTCGCCGACTTTGACGACTGCCACAATAAATTTTCCAAGCCTTCAACCATGCCGAAAATATTTTTTGCATAATCTGTTGAAGTTGAAAAAATTTTTTGCATTAGCGGCAGAAATAAAAAATCTTCACGCACCAAGCCTGAATTTTTTTCCGACTGCAAGGTTTGTAAAGTCTTTGCGCTGATTGATTTTGAAATTTTTTCCCAAGCAGGATTTTTTTTATAAACTTCATTTCTGATTGCCGACGCGCTTGAAATTTCCTGCAAGGTTAAATCTGCGTAACCTGCGCCGACGCGTTGAATCAAAATTGGCTGAATGTTTTCAGGCAGTGCGCGCAAATACTCCAAAGCCAAAATTGTGTTCGGCAAAGTTTCAATCTGCAAAATTTTTTCAGCAGCAGCCGCGTAAGAAATTCCTTCCGACATTTCAGATTTTATTTTGTTGCTGAAATTTATTTGCGCCAGAGATTTTAATTTTTCCAAATCTGAAATTTCTGCTCCGAAAGCCAGTTTATCGACAACGCCCAGCGCATTTAACAATCGGACTCCGCCACATGCAAAATCCTGTGCACTTCTAACAACAGAACAGAAAGGCAATTCAATTACTAAATCTGCGCCGCCTTCGACGGCTAAATTTGCACGCGTCCACTTGTCCAAAATTGCAGGTTCGCCGCGTTGAGTAAAACTGCCGCTCATTGCCACGACAATTTCAGCTTGCGGACAAATTTTTTTGACTTCTGAAATTTGGTAAGCGTGTCCTGAGTGGAAAGGATTGTATTCAGCGATAATTCCAACTGCCATAATTTCAACTCCAACTAATAAAAAAGCACCGCCGTAGCAGTGCTAAAAAATTTTTAATTCTACATTCTAAATTTTTACATCATACCAGGCATTCCGCCGCCCATTGGAGGCATTGGTGGTGCCGGCGGTTCGGGTTTATCTGCAACTAAAGTTTCTGTTGTCAAAACCATAGACGCAATTGACGCTGCATTTTGAAGTGCAGAACGCGTAACTTTAGCAGGATCTACAATACCTGCTTGAATCATATCTACATATTCATTAGTCAGCGCATTAAAGCCAACGCCGTTAGCCGCAGCCTTAACAGCATTAACCACAACGCTGCCTTCGCAACCTGCATTGTTGGCAATCTGGCGGACAGGTTCTTCAATAGCGCGTTTAACAATATTTACGCCGACCTGCGCGTCGCCTTCCAACTTAACTTCATCAAGCACAGGAATAATATCAACAAAAGTTGTGCCGCCGCCGGCTACAATGCCTTCTTCGACAGCCGCGCGTGTTGCGTTGAGTGCGTCTTCAATGCGCAGTTTCTTTTCCTTCATTTCAACTTCAGTAGCCGCGCCGATTTCGATAACCGCAACGCCACCTGCAAGTTTAGCAAGGCGTTCTTGCAGTTTTTCTTTATCAAAGTCGCTGGTGGATTCTTCGATAAGTTTTTTAATTTGCGCAACGCGAGCTTTAATTTCATTGCTGTTGCCTGCGCCTTCAACGATTGTAGTTTCTTCTTTAGTGGAGCGAATCTGGCGTGCTGTACCGAGATCTTCAAATGTAACGCTGTCAAGTTTGCGTCCGAGTTCTTCGCTGATAACTTGACCGCCAGTCAAAATTGCAATGTCTTCAAGCATGGCTTTGCGTCTGTCGCCAAATCCTGGTGCTTTTACAGCCAACGCCTTGAAAGTTCCGCGCAGTTTATTAACAACAATAGTTGCCAATGCCTCGCCGTCAACATCTTCAGCAATAATAACAAGCGACTTGCCCTGCTTAACGACCTGTTCCAAAATTGGCAAAATTTCTTGAATTGAAGAAATTTTTCTGTCGGTAATGAGAATGTAAGGATCGTCCAAAACTGCTTCCATTTTGTCGGCGTCAGTCACCATGTAAGGCGAAATGTAGCCACGATCGAACTGCATACCTTCAACAACTTTCAGGTTAGTTGTCATTGTCTTGGATTCTTCAACAGTAATAACGCCGTCGTTGCCGACTTTTTCCATAGCGTCAGCAATAAGCTGTCCAATTTCATCGTCGCCACTGGAAATTGAAGCAACCTGCGCGATAGCAGCTTTGCCTTCGACTTTCTTTGCGCGGTTTTTAATTTCCTCAACCAAACGCTTAACAGCAACTTCAATGCCTTTTTTGATAATCATTGGATTTGCGCCGGCGACAACATTTTTCATACCTTCGCGCACAATCGCCTGTGCAAGCAATGTAGCTGTAGTTGTGCCGTCGCCTGCAACATCATTTGTTTTTGTTGCAACTTCCTTGACAAGCTGTGCGCCCATGTTTTCAAAATGATCTTCAAGTTCAATATCACGAGCGATTGTCACGCCGTCATTTGTGATTGTCGGTGCGCCGAATTTCTTTTCAAGTACAACATTGCGACCTTTCGGTCCAAGTGTAACTTTAACTGCATTTGCCAAAGCGTCAACTCCGCGCTCAAGTGCGCGGCGTGCTTCTTCGTCAAACAAAATTTCTTTTGCCATGAAAATTACTCCTTCCAATTGAAATTTAGTTTTTAGACATTAGCCGTTAGCAATTTCTAGTTAGCAATTTCTAAAGCCTAAAATCTAAATTACAAAATCGCTAAAATATCGCTTTCGCGGATAACCAAATATTCTTTATCGTCCACTTTGACTTCGCTGCCTGCGTACTTATTGAAAAGGACACTGTCACCTTCTTTAACTTCCGGAACTGCGCGGCTGCCGTTGTCAAGCATTTTGCCTGCGCCAACTGCAACAACTTTGCCCTGTTGTGGCTTTTCCTTTGAAGTTTCCGGCATAATAATTCCGCTCTTGGTCTTAAGTTCGACTTCGGCGACTTCAAGGACAACTCTGTCACCCAAAGGTTTAATCATAATCTTTTGCCTCCAAAAATTTTTATTGCCACCTTGACATACTCCCCACTAATAAAT
>CAJOPJ010000084.1 GCA_905236325.1 uncultured Selenomonadaceae bacterium | reverse complement strand
ACATCAGCGTTGGTTGCGGAGGGAAGACTTGAACTTCCGACCTTCGGGTTATGAGCCCGACGAGCTACCGACTGCTCCACCCCGCGAAACTAAAACATCAACTCGCCGTTGACAGTTGCAAAGATTATCATAACAACTCTAATCTGTCAAGAAAAAATTTTTTTCCTGCAAAAAGGTTTTCATTTAATAAATAATGAATATTTATTCACTGCTAAAATTGGAAAGGAGATTTTATTTTTGAGAATCAGGAGAAAATCAAATACCGAAAAAAATCTACAAAACTTCACTGACTTTGTTATTGTTGAGGAAATTGGCGAAGAAAGACAAGGCACTTGGCGAAAATTTTTCAGCGACGACTTAACGCGCGAACTTTATGTTGAACTCGGCACAGGCAAAGGCGATTTTATTACCGAATTTGCTGCACGCAATCCCGACAAAAATTTTATCGGCTTGGAAATGGAACGCGAAGTTGTTTTGAAAGCCGCGCGTAAAATTCAGGAAAAAAATTTGAAAAATGTTCGACTGGTAATTTTTGATATCAACAATGTTGATAAAATTTTTGCACGCGGCGAAGTTGACAGGCTTTTTATAAATTTTTGCGATCCCTGGCCGAAAAAAAAACATGCCAAGCGTCGCTTAACTTACGTTAGCTTTCTTGACAAGTACAAAAAAATTTTAAAGTCCGGCGGTGAAATTCACTTCAAAACCGATAATCGCGGCTTGTTTGATTTTTCGCTGGAACAATTTGCTGAAAAAAATCTTGCAGTCTCTGAACTTACATTTGATTTGCATGAAAATGAACCTGCGGAAAATATTCGCACTGAGTATGAAAATAAATTTTCTGCGCAAGGTTTTAAAATCAATCGTTGTGTTGTAAAATTTTGACCGACTAAATTTCCAAAATATTTTTTGTAATTTCTTCAAGCTGTTCAAATGTCGGAACATTTGCGATTCTGATTTTTTCCAAAATAATTTCTATGCCGGCGGCTTTAAGTTCATCTTCAACAAGTGCAATACTTTGACCGCCCCAGCCGTAACTTCCAAACGCAAAGCCCTTGTGATTGACAGGGCGCAAGCCTTTAATGTAGTTTAAAAATTGTGCAACAGTCGGCATCATCTGATTATTGATTGTTGGCGAACCTACAATTAAATATTTGCTTGTAAAAATATCTGTAACAATGTCGGACAGCGGCGTAAATTTTAAGTCATAGTACGCGGCAGGAATATTTTTAGCAGCAAAAGCCTCAGTGATAGTTTTTGCAATAATTTCTGTTGAATGCCACATTGAATCAAAAACAATAACTGCGCGGTCTTCAACTTCGCCGGAACTCCATTTTTTGTAGCAGTCAATAATTGTTGAAATATTTTTGCGCCAAATAACGCCGTGACCTGTCGCAATCATTTTTATTTCCAAATTGCCAAGTGCGCTTAAAGCAGTTTGTGCCTGCTTGCCGAAAGGCATTAAAATATTTGCGTAATATTTTTTAGCTTCAGCCAAAACAATATTCAAGTCATTTTGATCATCAAAGCGCATTGAAGTTGCAAAATGTTCGCCGAAAGCGTCGTTGCTGAATAAAATTTTTTCTTCAGGGCAGTAAGTCACCATTGAATCAGGCCAATGTAGCATTGGTGTTGGAACAAATTGCAAAGTGCGCTTGCCGATTGAAATTGAATCGCCGGCTTTGACAGGTTTATATTTTAAATCGCCATAACGCGCTGTTAAGCCTTTCAAGCCGTTCGGATTTGTTGTAATAATTTCAGCATTTTTAGCAAGCGCGGCAACTTTTTTCAATGCGCCGCTGTGATCAGGTTCAACATGGCTGGAAATTATTAAGTCAATTTTTTCAGGTTCAATGACTGAGCTGATTCGCGCCAAAAGTTCATCAGCAAAATCAACTTTCGCCGTGTCAATAAGCGTAACTTTGTCGTCCAAAATTAAGTACGCGTTGTAACTTGAGCCGCGCGAAGTTTCATAGCCGTGAAAATTTCTAAGCGACCAATCTATCACGCCAACCCAATAAATATTTTCTGCAATTTTTACTGCTTTAAAGTTGTTCATAAAAAATTCCCCCTCAATTATAATCATCAGCGAAGGTACAAAAATTACCTTCGATTTTTTTACTTTGATAAGTCGCAGAATCTGCGCGTTTATAAATATCTGTGAAGTTGTAATTGCCTTCTGCATTGAAAATTGCCGCGCCGACGCTTAATGAAATTTTTCTGTCGCCAAGTTCAGGTATTTTAGTTTGTTCAAGCATTTTGAACAGGCGATATATAATAACCTGCCCTTGTTCAATTTCTGTTACACCAACAGCATACGCAGCAAATTCATCACCGCCAAGTCGCATAACAACATCTGAAGTTCTGAAATTTTTCTTCAAGCATTTAGCAATAGCTTTTATAACTTTGTCGCCGACATCGTGACCGAAATTATCATTGATTGATTTGAACTTGTCAGCGTCAAACAGGAAAAACATTCCTTCCGTGCCGTCCTTAATCATTTCGGTAATAATTTTTTCGCCGCTGCCACGATTTTTTAAACCTGTCATTGCGTCTGTTTCCGCCAAATTTTGCAAATGTTCTTCGCGGCGTTTTTCTTCATCAATCAGTTCAATCGCAAAAACTATTTGATGAAGATTGCCGTTGCTGTTGTTATCGACAAGCATAAAATACGCCTTGCACCAGCCGTAATTTTCGCTTAAAAATTCCTGCGTGATGGCGTTTTTATTTTTCATTCTGTCATTCAGCGTCGCAAAATTTATAAACTCAATCATTGCGCCGAAACTTTCTTTGGCAGTCATTTGCTTAACTGCCGTGACAAGTTGTTCTTTGGCGTGCGAACCTTCATTTACGCGCAGAATTTTTATATTTGGATTTGAACTAAGTTCATGAATTAAATTTTTATTCAAGTCGATTAAGTGCATTGAAACATAAAGTCCGGAGTGACTGGCAATTCCATGCTTTGTTGCATTTTCTTCAACCTGTTGCTGTTCTTTTTGAAGGCTTGAATAAATAAAAGTCAACAAAATTGCAAGCATAAAGCTTGACGCGATAGAAATATACAAAATGACATTTGAAAAGGCATTTTGTCTGCTGTCTGAATCGCGCTGGATAACTAAATACCAATCAAAGTCCGGAATGTATTTTGTGATTATGTAACTGCCGCGTTTACTGGGAATTTTGTTCAGAATAAATTTTTCACTGCGCTGATAGTTTAAATTTTCCAAGTAAGTCTTTTCAATATTTTCAATTTTGGAATCGACTTGAATTAAGCCGCTTTGATTGACTAAATTTATTTTTACATTGTAGGACTGTTCATTCAGCTTCAAAATTTTCTGAATACTTGAAACATCCACGCCAACGCCGCAAACACCTAAAATTTTGCCATCGCGATTTGTAATGCGCGCATTTACAAAAATTGTCAGCGCATAATTTTTGGCTTCGTCCGTGTCAACATTGAAGGCGTATTCAACATTTTTATTTAAAAAATCTTGATACCAAATGTCATGCAAATCTCTGGTCGGGTCTAAAATTTTTTGCAAGCCGTTGACAGTCCAATAGCGTTTTGAGTTTTCTGTTGCGATAAAAGCCGCGCTGTAGCCAAGTTGATTTTTCATTGTGCTTAAGTAGTCAGTGATCCACTCGGCTTCTCTATCGAAAGGTACTCTGGTTTCAATGCTTAAATTATGGCGCAAAAAAGCATCATTTGACATTGTGCGCGAAACAATCATTGCTTTAAGCAGTTCATTGTTAATGTCGTCATAAACATCACTTGCCATAACTTTAATCATTTCTTCGTCGTAACGTTCGATAACTTCGTTCAAAATAAAACAGGCTATAGAAATTGACAGCACCGATGACAAAGCTATGGCAATCAGTACTGTCTTTGTAATGTTGAAGTTTTCAATGTAATTTTTCATAAGCTAAAATTTATTTGCGTTCAAGTTGTCTACGCGCCATTTGCTGAACAAGTTCAATTGCGCCGCGTCCTAATCCGGTTTCTTTGGAAATTTCTTCAACAGTCATTCCGGAAAGTAACATATCGCGTATATTTGCTGAATCGGCATTTGGATCTGCAAATTTTGCAGGTTCAGGCGGTTTTTCGCCAAGAGTTGCTGCTTTTGATTTTAGAGATTGAATTTTTTCGCTAGACTTCAAAGTTTCGACAGGTTCAAGTTCCGACACTTCGACTTCAACAGTATTTCCTTGCAAAGCAGCACTGTTGATTGCCTCGACAGCTTTTGCGCGAATTTTTGCTGTGCGTTCAGTGACTTTTGGCGGTTCGGGTTTTGCAGGTTCCAAAATTTCGACAGGCTCAATTTTTTGTTGGCGTTCAGCAAGTTTGCGTGCTTGGCGTTCTGCAATGCTTTCCGGCAATGGCTGGTGTGGAATGCGTCGGCGCGGTGTGTCGATTTTGACAGGCTTAGCGGCGACAACTTTAACAGGTTGTGTTGAAGTTTCTCCAACCACGATTGAATTTCTGTCGGGCGGTCTTGTTATTTGTAAAGGCGAAACCGGTGTTGAAGTTTCTTCGGTAATTGATTTTTCCAAAACTTGCGCAAAATTTTCTTGCGGAGGCGGAGTTGGCATTGTAACTTGTTGCGGCGAAGTTGGCATTGTAACTTGCGGCGGTGGAGTTGGCGGCGTAACAATTTGCGGAGGAACTATTGGCGCAGGATTTTGAGCGACAGGTTGAGGTTGTTGCATTTGTTGGGCGACAGGTTGACTAATCGGCGTTGAAGTTGGCAGTGGATTTATTAGTGGCGGAGTCAAAATTTGCGACAAAGTTGGTGGCGGTGGAATTTTAACATTGATAGCCGCGTTGATTTTCTTTTCAACAGCGTCCATTTGCTTTTGCATTGCGCTGACATCGTCAACTGCATCGTCCAATCTTTCAAGCAAGTCGCGAATTTCGGTTGATTGTCCTTCCGTGCGCTTGAGTAATTTTTTTAATTCAATGACGCGTCCTTCAAGTTGTGTTCTATTGCGTTCTGATTCATCAAGCAGACCTTCAAGGCGCGTTGCTTGATTTTCCATTTTTCCGATAATTTCATTAGCTGTCTTTTCAAGTTCCAGCTTAAATTTATTTGTTGAGTCTTCGACATCGCGTCTATCTAAGTCATTGCGTTGTCTTTTGCGTGAATTGTTCCAGACAATAAAGACAATGCCTGCACCAACCACGATTAAAATTAGCATAAGTTCAGTAACCATTATCAAAATCCTACATTGAAATATCTAAAAAGTGTCCGCGTCTTGGGTCAACAGCAAAATTTTCCGGCTGTTGATTATCCTGATTTTTGCGTTTGCTTGGGCGGTAATAATAACCGCCGTTGCGAGCGTTTCTTTCGGGGTCGTCTTTGATAGTTCCGCCTTCCGCGTCATTTTTATTTTTAACCTGCGACTTTTTCAATTCCGCGTCCTGTTTTTCTTTGACGGCGGCATTTTCTTGTTGCAAGGCGGCGGCGTGGTTCAAGTTGTGTTGAACTTGTCCTGCGTTGTTTGCATTTGCGTAAGTCATTTGTATTCCAACCGGAGCCAGTTCCATTTTTAGCACCTCCAAGATAATTAAAAATTGATAATAAATAATGAAAAATTATTTCAAGCTGTTTCGACACAAGCTAAAAAATTTCCTGCTATTCATCTTCAACTGTAAGCACAGCCATAAATGCTTCTTGCGGAAGTTCGACGCTGCCGACAGCCTTCATACGCTTTTTGCCTTCCTTTTGCTTTTCAAGCAATTTGCGTTTTCTGGAAACATCGCCGCCATAGCATTTAGCAAGAACATCTTTGCGGCGAGCCTTGACAGTTTCACGCGCAATGATTCTGCCGCCAATCGCAGCTTGCACAGGAATATCAAAAAGCTGTTCAGGAATCAGGCGCTTGAGTTTTAAAGCTAAAGTTCTGCCGACTTTTGCACTGCGTGATCTGTGTACAATTGAACTTAAAGCGTCCACCAAATCGCCGTTCAGCAAAATATCCAACTTAACCAAGTCAGCCTCAACATAATTTGCAGGTTCATAGTCAAGACTTGCATAGCCGCGCGTCATTGACTTGAGCTTGTCGAAAAAGTCATAAATAATTTCATTGAGCGGAATTTCATAAGTCAGCATAACGCGCGTTTTGTCTATGTAGTCCATCGACTTGTAAGTTCCGCGCTTATCCCTGCAAAGTTCCATAACTGCGCCGATGTAGTCGCTTGGCACAATGACAGTCGCCTTGACAGTTGGTTCTTCAATGCTTGAAATTTCAGTTACAGGCGGCAAGTCGGCGGGATTGTCGATTGAAATTGTTTCGCCATTGGTTTTGTTGACTTTGTAGATAACTGAAGGCGCAGTTGTGATAAGTCGCAAATTATATTCGCGTTCAAGCCTTTCTTGCACAACATCCATGTGGAGCAAACCTAAAAATCCACAGCGAAATCCAAAACCTAAAGCCGCCGAAGTTTCCGGTTCATAAACTAAAGCCGCGTCGTTCAGCTGAAGTTTTTCCAACGCTTCCTTGAGATTGTCATAATCTGCGCTGTCTGTCGGATAAAGTCCGCAAAAAACCATTGGCACAGGAGCGCGATAACCTGCCAAAGGCGGCGCAGGATTTTCTGAATTGGTAACAGTATCGCCAACGCGCACATCGCGAACATCTTTAAGACTGCCGCAAATGTAGCCGACTTCTCCTGCGCTGAGTTCCTCAAGTTCCTGCATTGACGGCGAAAAAATTCCAATTTCGGTTGCGTCAAATTCCTTGCCGGTTGCAATTAACTTCAGCTTGTCGCCTTTTTTAACTTTACCTGCCATTAAACGCACATGTGCAACCGCGCCTTTGTAGCTGTCGAAGTAGCTGTCGAAAATTAACGCCTGCAAATTTTTGTCAGAATTATTTTCCGGCGGCGGAATTTTTTTAACAATCGCCTCCAAAATATCTGCAACACCTTTGCCGGTTTTTGCAGAGCAACTTACAGCGTCCGAAGCGTCAAGACCAATTGCGTCTTCAATTTCAGTTTTAGCGCGTTCGATATCTGCGCTTGGCAAATCAATTTTGTTAATGACAGGAATAATTTCAAGATTGTGTTCAAGTGCAAGATAAACATTCGACAGAGTTTGCGCCTCAACGCCTTGCGTTGCATCAACAACTAAAAGTGCGCCTTCGCAAGCAGCAAGACTGCGCGACACTTCATAAGTAAAATCAACATGTCCAGGAGTGTCAATTAAATTCAGCTGGTAAGTTTCGCCGTCCTTAGCTTTATATTTAAGCCTGACAGTTTGCGCCTTGATTGTAATTCCGCGTTCGCGTTCCAAGTCCATATTGTCCAAAAGTTGGTCAGACATTTCGCGCTTTTCAACTGTGCCTGTCATTTCGATAAGTCGGTCGGCTAAAGTTGACTTGCCGTGATCTATGTGTGCGATAATTGAAAAATTTCTAATTTTGTTTTCCAAAAAAATTTCCTCCCATTTCCTAAAAGTTATTTTCTTATTTTACTAAAAAATTTATTAGGTGCAAGGAAAAAAATTTTTTGTAGCGAAATTTTGAATTTGTGAAAGTATAAGGAGGAAAAATTTGTATGGAATTATTTGAAACTCAGCTCGGCGGCAGAAATTTAGTCGTCGAAACAGGCAAAATGGCTAAACAAGCCAACGGCGCAGTTTTAGTTCGCTATGGCGACACTGCAGTTTTGGTTGCAGTTACAGCGTCAGCTAAACCGCGTGAAGGCGTAGATTTTTTTCCGCTAACTGTCGATTGTGAAGAAAAAATGTACGCCGCCGGCAAAGTTCCCGGCGGATTCAATAAGCGCGAAGGCAGACCCGGTCCCAGTGGCATTTTGAAAAGCAGATTGATTGACAGACCGATTCGCCCATTATTTCCAGAAGGTTTCAGAAATGATGTTCAGGTTATTGCGACAATTTTTTCCTATGACGCAGATAACGCGCCGGAAATTGCCGCAATGCTCGGCGCAAGTTGTGCGCTTTGCATTTCAGATATACCATTCAATGGACCAATTGCAGGTGTGCGCGTCGGCAGAATTGGCGAAGATTTTATTATCAATCCAACTAAGGCGCAAATGGAAGAATCGACGCTTGACTTGATGGTTGCAGGTTCGCGCGACGCAGTTATGATGGTTGAAGCCGGCGCGAAAGAACTTCCTGAAGAAGTTATGTTGGACGCAATTTTGTTCGGTCACGAAGAAATCAAAAAACTTGTCACCTTCCAAGATGAAATTACTGCTAAAGTCGGCAAGGAAAAAATTACGCCAGAACTTTTCCATCCGAACGAACAGATTGACGCGGCTGTCAGGGAACTTGCGCCGGAAAAAATTGATAAAGCAATTCGCAATCCAGATAAATTAGCGCGCGAGGCTGCTGTTGAGGAAGTCAAGGCAGAAATCACAGCTGAACTGATTGAAAAATTCCCTGCCGAAGAATTTCCTAACGCTGAAAAAGAAATTGGCGAAGTTTTACATAAAGTTGAAAAAGAAGTTGTGCGCCACATGATAACGCACGAAAAAATTCGTCCAGACGGTCGCGAAGTTGAAGAAGTCAGACCTATTAGCTGTGAAGTCGGACTTTTTGCAAGGACGCATGGAAGTGGACTTTTCACGCGCGGACAGACGCAGGTTTTAACAATTACAACGCTTGGCGCAATAGGCGATGAACAGATTATTGATGGCTTGGATCCTGAATACGCTAAACATTACATTCACCATT
>CAJOPJ010000083.1 GCA_905236325.1 uncultured Selenomonadaceae bacterium | reverse complement strand
GGGGGGGTAGAATAAAGTTTAATTAGATTTGGTGGTGAATTTTTTTTGAAGACTGACAAACTTATTACTATAGTTACTACGCTTTACAACAAAGAAAAATATTTAAAGACTTGGGCGGAGTCTTTGGCAAAGCAAACTTTTTTAGACAATATGCAAATTTTGGTCATTGAAGATTGCTCGACTGACGGCAGTTTGAAGTTGCTGAAAAAATTAGTAAAGAAATACAATTTGCCTGTGAAAATTTTGCGCAATGAAAAGAACAGGGGCTTGCTTTATAACATTCGCAAAGCATACAACGCTCTATTGACACCGGAATTTAGTACAAAATATTTTGCTGTGCTTGACGCTGATGATTATTACATTGCGTCTGACAAAGTTGAAAAAGCTATCAATTTTTTGGAAAGTCATTCAGATTTTTCTGCTTATGTCTGCAATTATATTTTGAGTTACTCAAACGCTGAAGATAAAGTTGCATTGCCGAAAACTTTGCCAAATACAATTTTTACCAAAATGAACGGCACGCCATTTTTTCAAACTTGTGCAACGACTTTCAGAAATAATTTTAAGCAGGATTTTTTGGATAGAATTGATTACTTCACCGACGAAAAAAAATTTACAATCTGCGAAGGCGACGCTTTCAGAAATGCAATAGCTTTTGGTTTTGGGAAAATTTATTTTGAAAATTCTGTCGATGCGCTTTGGCGTTGTGATATTGGCGACTGGGGAACTTTGTCGGAATTTGAACAAAATCTCTGCAACATGATTGGATATCGGGAACTTTTTGAAATTTATTCAGAAAAATTCGGCGTGGATTTAAATGCAAAATTTATGCTGGATTTGTCGGCAAATTTTTACAGACAATCTGTAATTAATTTTGGTAATGCGCTTTTAAGTTTGGAATTTTTTAAATTTAAATGCAAACCGTACTTCAATAAAACTTCAATTAAAAATTATGGCAATACCGATTCAGAAAAAATTATCAACGCAATTTTGGCGCACGGAAATTTTTTTAATGAAAGGATTTGATTTTGTTACATGTTGCAGTTAAATGAAAGGTATTACAAAAAATCGGCGGAGGAAAATAAATATACCTCGACAGGAATAAAATTTTGGCGACATCCTGACGCATTGAAAGCCTATAAAAATCAGCAACCGCAAACTGTAATTTCAACGCACATTGCGCCGGAAGGTCATTGCAATTTAAAGTGCAGTTATTGTAGCGTTTCTAAGCGCAAAGTTAATGAACGCATAGAACTTTCAAAAATAAAAAATTATGTCACAACATTAAAGCGTTATGGCTTGAAGGCTGTAATTTTGACAGGCGGCGGCGAACCGACTTTGTATCCGCAGTTTAATGAACTGGTACGCTGGCTGGCGGAGGAAAATTTATCTGTCGCGCTAATCACAAATGGCACAAACATTGACAAAGTTGATTCCGATTTGTGGAAAATTTTTTCTTGGGTGCGCATCAGCATAAATTTTTTTCCGAACTACAAGCAGGTTATAAAGTTTCCGCAAATTAACGGCGTGCTTGGCGCGTCTATGGTTTACATTGGTCAAAGTGTGGAAGAAATTAAAGATCTATCAAATTTTATTCCGCGCGACAGAGTTAAATATATTCGCGTCCTACCGAACTGTCTGCACGAACAAGAAAAATTGATTGCGGAGCATGAAAAAATTTCTGCGATACTTGAACAGGTTGGCGATTCAAGATTTTTTCAGCAATTTAAAATTCATGAAACGCCACGCACTTCAATTTGTCATCAAGCGTACTTTCGACCATATCTCAGCGAAGTTAATGGTGGAACGGTTTTTCCTTGCGATAGTTTAGTTTTGAACGACGCGCAGGCGCACTTCAACACAAAGTACGCAATTTGTTCGGCTGAAGAAGTTGAAAATTTTTTACAACACAAAATTTTCATGAAATTCAATCCTGCCGAAGATTGCAAAGGTTGCGTTTTTGCCGGAAATATAAATTTGCTGGACGATTGGTTTTGCAAAGGTTTGAATCACTTCGACGACTACAAGGAGGCTTTAACGCATGAAGAATTTGTATGACGAAGACTATTTTGAACGCGGTTTAGAAAGTAAAAAAAGTTGTTACTCAAACTACCGTTGGATACCTGAATTGACAATTCCAATGGCATTCAGCATGATTGAATTTTTAAAAATTGCGCCGACTGAAACAATTTTGGACTTCGGTTGTGCAAAAGGTTATTTGGTTAAGGCATTCAGACTTTTACACCGCAAGGCTTTTGGCTATGACATTTCAGATTATGCAAAGTCACAAGCACCACAGGAAGTTCAAAAATTTATTGTTAAAGATTATCGCGCCGAAAATTTCGACTGGGTTATTTCAAAAGATGTTTTTGAACATGTGCCTTACGAAGAAATAAATTCAACTTTGTCAGCAATTTCCAACGCGACTAAAAAATTATTCTGCATTGTGCCGCTCGGCGAGAACGGCAAGTACATAATTCCTGCTTATGAACTTGATAAAACGCACATTATCCGCGAAAATTTAAATTGGTGGAAAGAAACTTTCGCAAAAAATAATTTTAAAATAAATTTTGCTGATTACAATGTTGACTACATAAAAGACAATTGGAAGTCTTGGGGAAAAGGCAATGGCTTTTTTGTTTTGGAAAGTCTGAATAATTGAAATAAAAAAACCTCCGCTTGGGAGGTTAATTTTTTTTGCAAATTTATCAGAAGAAAAATTCTACACGACCAAACATTTTGCGATATTTTTCGCCGCCGGTAATTGTTTTGAAGTCAGCATAACGCGCAATCAAGCCAATGTTTCTGAAAGGCGCATAAGCTAAACCAATATGCCAACCTCTAGCGCCGGTCTGAACATCATCAGTTTGATTACTTGCAATGGCAACATTTTTTCCAAAACGCGCATAACCTGCCCAAAGTGCGTATTGACCGACTTCTTTAGCGTCTTGATAGTTGCCATAACGCGCTTCAGCTTGCCAACCATAATCTTCATAATCAGCTTCAGTGTTTTGCGCATAACTGCCACGCAAATTTAAATCGCCGGCTTTGTAACCAAGATTAGCCGCCAAAATATGCGCTTCATTTTTCGGAGTGTCACTATAAGCAGGTGAATTGTGATTAGTCGTTGTGCCAATCAAAAAATCGCTGTCTTTTGCAAAGTAATAACCAGCGCCGCCATAAAGTCCTGAATTTGTATTGTATTGAATCCACGCACCGGCTAAATCTGTTGTGTCATCTGCGCCATATTCAGCTTCATCGCCGCCACCAACGCGTCCGCCAATCAAATTAAGCGTCCATTTATTGCCAAAAGTAAGTTGACCGCCAGAAATAACGCTGTCGCTAATTAAACCATCTTCCGGAGTGAAAAATTCAATGCGACCAAGCCGAATAATAAAATTATCATAATTTCCCTCAGCAAAGACGCGTTTCAATTTAGCATCTGTTGTTGTGTCATCGTCCATTGCAAAAATGGCGTCAAATCTTGCATTAGCAGTCCAATGATCGCTGACTTCTGCTCTAGGTTCAAGACGGAAAACGCCGCCATTGCTTGTTGTTTCTGCGTCAGTGTCGCGGTTTTCCAATTTGTTGTAAG
>CAJOPJ010000082.1 GCA_905236325.1 uncultured Selenomonadaceae bacterium | reverse complement strand
GTTAAAATTTCTGCAAGTTTTTTGATTGTTTCTTCAGAATAAACCGCGCCGCTCGGATTGTTCGGCGAATTTATAATAACTGCTTTTGTATTTTTCGACAAAATTTTTTCAAACTCATCAAAATTTATTTGCCAATCTTCAGGTTGTGGCGGAACAATTTTTAACTCTGCGCCGACTGATTCGACAAAACATTTGTATTCAGGAAAATATGGCGCGAAAGTTATAAATTCATCGCCGCGTTCTGCAAGTGCCTTGAATGAAATTGTAATCGCCGCCGCCGCTCCTGCCGTGATAAATAAATTTTTTCCTGCAAAATTTGTGTTGAATCTTGCGTTAATACTTTTTGCCAAAATTTCGCGAACTTCAGGATTGCCGGGCGCGACTGTGTAGCCGTGAACTGCTGATGGCTCAAAATTTTGCAAAATTTCAATCGCCGCATTTTTTACAAATTCAGGCGTTGGAACATTCGGATTGCCAAGACTAAAGTCAAAAATATTTTCTTCGCCGACTTCTGCCGCGCGTTTTCTGCCGAACTCAAAAATTGTTCTGATTGTTGATTTTTTAGTTCCAAGTTCAAGCATTTTTTCATTAACCATAAAAATTTCTCCTCCAAACTAAATTTTAAATTTCTGAACTTCATTTTGAAGTTCGCTTGCCATGTGAGCAAGATTTGTACTTTCATTGGCAATTTCGTGAACTGAGGCAGTTTGTTCTTGAGTTGCCGCGCTGACAGTTTCAGCTTCTTCAGCAGCAATTTTACTTGCCGTGCCGATAGTTCGCACATGTTGGACTATTTTACTGCCATTACTTGCCATTTCATGTGTTGCGTCAGAAATACCTTGCATTTGCGCGTTAACTTGTTCAACAATTTGCTGAATTTTTCTGAACGCCGCGCCCATTGAAATAATATTTTTAGTGCCGGTTTTAACTTCCGCAACGCCAACTTCCATATCTTGAATGGCCTTAGTTGTGTCATCTTGCGTGACTTTTACCAAGTCAGCAATTTTTTGTGCGGCTTCGCGGCTTGATTCGGCAAGTTTGCGGACTTCTTCAGAAACAACAGCAAAGCCGCGCCCATGTTCGCCGGCTCTTGCAGCTTCGATTGCAGCATTTAATGCTAACAAATTTGTCTGTTCGGCGATTCCTGAAATTGTATCAACAATCTGTCCAATTTGATTTGAATTTTCGCCCAGCGTCAAAACTGCATTTGTTGTTTGCTGTGAATTTTTTTCAATCGACTCAATCTGCTTAATTGCGACTTCCAAAGTTTCAACGCCTTCACGCGCAATTTCTGACGCTTCACGACTTTTTGCGGCGGCAGATTCAGCATCTCCAGCCATTAACTGAATTGCGTTGTTTAAATTTTCCACAGCCTCCGAAGTTGCATTGACTGAGTCGAGTTGTTCACTTGTGCCTTCGGCAACTTTAACTATTGACTGCGCGACTTGATTTGCAGCCAATGCTGATTGTTCGGTTGTGGAATTTAATTCTTCCGCTGAACCTGAAAGACTTTGCGCTGAATTATTAACAGACTTCATTACGCTTGCAACACCACGCCGCATTTCGCATACAGCTTGCGCTAAAAGACCAAGTTCATCTTCGGAATCAATCTGCGAAGTTCTGTCGCGAAAATCGCCGTCCGCCAACTTATGCATTTCTTCCATCATAATTCCAAGTGGTGACATAACTTTGTTGACAGTTACCCAAATTCCGCCGGAAATTAAAATCAACAGCACCACCGAAATTATCAGCATAATTTTTAGCATATTGTGAATCGGAGCCATAAGTTCAGATTCATAAGCAACAGTTGCCATTCCCCAACCAGTCGCAGGGATTGTCATATAAAACGCAATCATATCTTCGCCGGTTGATTGAGTGTAGCGATAAACTCCTTCCGAACCACTAAGCATTTTTTCGCCAAGTTCACGCACTGCAGGGTCTGCGTCTTCAGAAATTTTTTCCTGCATAATTTTAGTTTCGTCTGGGTGAACAATAAAAGTTCCTTCCTTCGACACCAAAAAGCTGAAACCGTCGTTGCCAAGTTTGAGTTCTTGAACTTTGTCCATAACAGATTGAACATAAATTGCGGCTAAAATCATTCCGACAGGCTGACCTGCATCATTTTTTGCAAGTGCGATTGAGTT
>CAJOPJ010000081.1 GCA_905236325.1 uncultured Selenomonadaceae bacterium | reverse complement strand
CGCAGCCAACATATAATTTATGTCGCCTTTCTGCCAAAAATCTTTCATACCGTCGCCGAAAAGTTCAACCTGTTTTTCAGTGCCTTTTTTGCGCCGATTTTCAGGAGTCGTGGTTGATTGACTTTCAAGCGGCAGGGAAATATTTTTAGCCTGCATAACTTCATTTGTCGCAGTCAAGAAAGGTTTAACTCTGCCAATGCCAAGATATGCCGTAGCTTGATAGACAATTTCTTTCGCCTCGACAGGTGACAAGCCATCATCAAGCGCAACATTCAAAACGCTTTTAAATTCATCAACGCCTTGACAACCTAAAAGCGCGGACAAAATTGCCATGTAGCGTGTGCGATTGTCAAGTTTGCCGAGTGAGGGTACTTCCTGCGTTGAGAAGTAGTTGAAAAACTCTACAAATTCAGGATCTGCCTGTCTGATTTGCGTATCGAAGTGCATTGAATTTTTATCCGCCGCCATAGTAGAACCTCCAAAACTGCCACCGATAATTCCAACAATCGCTAACATTATTAAAAACTTTTTCACACTTAACATTTTATTTGTGCATATCTCCGGTTTTCAAAAATCTGGAATGAAAACTTAAAGCTTCATCAATAAGGTGTGGTGTTGCTGCGTGTTTAGTAGCTTCAAGTGCGCGTTCATAATAATCAAGCAAAATTGGGCGGTAGTCAGGATGTGCACATTTGTTGATAACTTCCAAAGCACGACTTCTAGGTTCAAGTCCGCGAAGGTCAGCAATACCCTGTTCAGAAATGATAATATCAACATCGTGTTCGGTGTGGTCGATATGTGAACACATTGGCACGATTGAAGAAATTTTGCCGTTTTTAGCAATCGAAGGCGTATAGAAAATTGTCAGGTAAGCATTGCGTGCGAAGTCGCCGCTACCGCCAATACCGTTCATCATCTTTGAACCTGCAACATGCGTTGAATTAACATTGCCATAAATATCAACCTCAAGCGCGGTGTTCATTGCAATAACGCCAAGCCTGTTGACAACTTCAGGGGAGTTGGAAATTTCTTCAGGGCGGAGCAAGATATATTTGCGATATTTGTCAATATCCTTGTAAAATCTTTCCATACCTGCCGGCGAAGGTGAAAAAGCAGTTCCCGACGCAAATTTTAATTTACCTGCGTCAATTAAATCAAGCATTGCGTCTTGGATAACCTCAGTATAAACAATCAAGTCGTCCATATCCGATTCGACAAAGCCTTCAAGCACAGCATTTGCAACATTACCAACGCCGGATTGGAGCGGCAAAAGCTTTTTAGGCATACGCTCTGCTTTAATTTCTGCATTCAAAAGTTCGAGCGTGAAAGCCGCCATTTTTCTGGAATTTTCATCAATCGGCGCAAGATCGCGTGTATGGTCTTTAATGTCGCAAGGCACGATAAATTTAATTTTGTCGGGCGTGCAGGGAATGTAAGTTGTACCAATTCTGTCGTCAGCGTGGACAATTGGAATAGCCAAGCGATTCGGCGGATCCAATGGAACATAAACATCGTGCATACCTTCAAGCTCAAGCGGCTGCGTTGTGTTTACTTCGACAATGACAATATCGGCAGTTTGAACATAACTTGCCGCATTGCCAAGTGAAGTTGTCGGAATAATATTGCCTTCTTCGGTAATTGCACAAGCCTCAACAATCGCAACATCAATTTTGCCAAGAAAACCTTTGCGCGTAAGTTGCGCAGATTCTGACAAATGCAAGTCAAGATAATTAACAGTGCCGTCATTAATTTCAGGGCGCAGTTTAGCGTCGGTTTGATAAGGCAGGCGTTGTTTAATGCCTTTCACTTCGGCAAGTGCGCCGTCAAGTTCAGGACCGGTTGACGCGCCTGTCCAAATATTCACTGTGAAAGGATCTTTTTTCATGCGTTCAGCAAGTGCGAGCGGAATTGCTTTTGGATAAGCTGACGCAGTAAAACCGCTGCAAGCCAAAGTCATTCCCGGCTGAATCCAATTTGCGACTTCTTCTGCGCTGACAATTTTGCTTTGCAGTTCCTTGTTTCTTACGCGATCTGTAATATCAATCATAAAAATTTTGCCTCCTCAGCTTAGACAATAACCTAAAAAAATGTAAAGTCAGTTTATCACTTTGCAAATTTTCCGTCAACTATTCTGCAGTTGATATTTTTAAAATTAGCTGTTAGACTTTAGATATTAGCAAAAAAAATTAGCGTCTAGCGACTTAATGAAAGGAAGTTTTTTAAACTATGAAATCAATAGCAAAAGATATGTCACTTGCACCGAGTGGTCACGCTAAAATTGAGTGGGTAAAAAATTTTATGCCGGTTATGTCCGCAATTGACAAGGAATTTTCGCAGTCAAAACCATTCGCAGGGAAAAAAATTGCGATTAGTTTACATGTTGAAGCTAAAACTGCTTACATGGCTGAAGTTTTTCAACACGCAGGCGCACAGGTTGCCTTGACAGGTTGTAATCCACTTTCGACACAAGATGATGTTGTTGCTGCATTGATTGAGGACGGCGTTACAGTTTGTGCAATTCATGGCTGCAATCCTGCCGAATATGAAAATTTTATCGACAGCGTTTTAGATATTCAGCCCGACATGATTATTGACGACGGCGGCGACTTAGTAAATCAAATTCACACAAAACGCCGCGAACTTATTCCAAACATTATCGGCGGCAGTGAAGAAACTACAACAGGCGTTAAGCGTCTGCACAACATGGAAGCGCGTGGCGAACTTGCTTTTCCAATGATTGCGGCAAATGATGCTTACTGCAAATATTTGTTTGACAATCGCTATGGCACAGGTCAATCAACTTGGGACGGAATTATGCGTACTACAAACTTGGTTGTTGCAGGAAAAAATGTTGTAATCGCCGGTTACGGCTGGTGCGGCAAAGGCGCAGCTATGCGTGCTAAAGGTTTAGGCGCAAATGTCATTGTAACTGAGGTTGACCCAATCAAGGCGATTGAGGCTGTATTCGACGGCTTTAGAGTTATGCCAATGTCGGAGGCGGCGAAGGTCGGTGATATTTTCTTGACTGTAACAGGCGACAAAGATGTTATTGTAGACGAACACTTTAAAGTTATGAAGTCGGGCGCAGTTTTGGCTAACGCAGGTCACTTTGATGTTGAGATAAATATTCCGCAACTTGAAGGTCAATCTGTCAGCAGAAAAACTGTGCGTAACAATGTTGAAGAATTTTTGCTTAAGGACGGCAGAAAAATTTATTTGCTGGCGGAAGGTCGCTTGGTAAATCTTGCGTCTGGTGATGGTCACCCTGCAGAAATTATGGATTTGAGTTTTGCAGTTCAATTTTTTAGCGCGGCGCATATTTTGCATAATCATGAAAAACTTGAAAACAAAGTCTACTTGATGCCGGAAGAAATTAACGCCAAAATTGCTGAAATTAAACTTGATTCAATCGGCGTAAAAATTGATTCGCTCACGGAGGAACAGAAAATTTATCTCAGCTTGTAAAGAGCGTTTTAAAATGTTGCTCGTGGAGGACAGAAAATTTTTTTCGAAACTGTGGAGTTAATGAATATTGAATTTTGAATTTTGAATTTTTAGGAGGAGAATTTTTTTTGATGGATTGGGAAGAAAAGTTTAAATCTGAGTTGGAAAGATTTTTAACGCCGCGTCAATATATTTTCCACGCGCTAATGTCCGAACACACAACATTTAAAATCGGCGGT
>CAJOPJ010000080.1 GCA_905236325.1 uncultured Selenomonadaceae bacterium | reverse complement strand
TCAGTTGCCGCAGAAAACATAACAATTGGAACATCTTTAATTGATTCCTCCGAACGCAATTTTTTTAAAATTTCAATGCCGTCAAATTCGTTTGAAATTGTGTCGTCAAGCAAAATTAAATGCACTTTGTGATTTTTAATTACATTCAATGCGCCTTGAAGTCCGCCGGCAACTGAAATTTTATAAGTCGGCAAGGCTTTTTCCAAAATAAATTTATTTACCGTCAAGCTAAGTTCATTGCTGTCAACAATTAAAATTGTCGATTTAAATCTGCCACTTAAACCTTCATGCGACAAAATGCCTTGCAAATACAAAAGCCTTTCACTGCGCTGTTTAACTTCCTTGCGCAAAAGCAGAAAACATTCATTGCAATAAACGCCTTCAGTTATAATTTTTCCACAGTTCGCGCAAGGATAGCGTTGTAAAGTCGTGCTTTTGAAGTTGCCATTTTGAAACATCTGCCGAATAACTTTCTTCGACACGCCGAATTTTTTTAAAACTTCACGCTCATTGATGCCTTGATTTTCACGCACAAAATTTTTTATCTGTTCATGTGTATTTTTGTCGCCAAATTGCAAAAGCTCACGCGCACAACTTGTACAAAATCTTTCATTGCCTTTGCTAATAAATTTCTTACCGCACTTGGCGCAAGGACGCATATTTTGTTCAGTCAATGGATCACCGCCAATCTGACTTTAAAAATTTTTCAATTTATTATTTTTTCATCATTGCGTCTTTCAAAAATGCAATTTCTGTCATGGAAAATTTTGGCTTGGTAACAAAGCCTTTTGCAACTGTGCCTTCAATTTTTGAAAACACCTGCGAAGTTTTCGACTCAGTCATAACAAACGCCGGAATCCTCTTCAAGCGTTCATCATTACCAATCATTTTTAAAAATTCTGTTCCGTCCATGAAAGGCAAATTCAGCTTGACTAAAATTAAATCGACTTCTGCATTTTCGTTCAGGTAGTAAAGCGCGTCGATAGCTGTCGGCTGCTTAATAACTTCGCAAGAAAAACTTTCCTGCAAAGAAATTTCCTCAGTCGCCATATCAACCAATTTGTCCTCAACAAGCAAAATTTTGTAAGTAACATCTTGCATTTCAGGTTGCGTTTCTGCTTGCTGGTCAAGATTGTTGAAAATTGTTTTACTGAAAACTTTGCCAACACGCATAGTCAATTCTTGAGGCTCGCACGGCTTAACAATATAGTCCGAAATTCCCAGCGTGAAAGTTTCAGCAAGATTTTCACGCGAAATTTTTGCTGACATCATAATCACCGGCGAAGTTTTTGATTCAGTTTCTTTTCTGATTCTGCGCAAAATTTCTAAGCCGTCATAATTTGAACTGACTTTATCGTCCAACAAAATCAAATTTGCTTTTCGATTCCGCAGGAAATTTATCGCACTCAACATTGACGACGCAGTCAACACAGAATAGTGCGGATATTCCTTCGCCAAAATAAATTTCATAATCTGCAAATTCATTTCGTCCGCATCAATAATCATAATTACAGAAGTCGCTTTAATTTCATTTTCCACTGCGTCGCTTTTGAGAACACTTTCGCGTTCAGTGTGATTTTTTACTTCCGAACGCATTGATACAAAACAGTTACGACAATAAACGCCGTGCGTGATAAGTTTGCCACACTTCGCGCAAGGATAAAGTCCTCCGCGCTGACTTTTGCCAAACGCGCCGGAAGTTTCCATATCGCTTAAAAATTTCCGCGACACGCCAACATTTTTCATAACTTCCGAAGGTGATGCGCCTCTGTGTTCACGAATATAATCTTTAACTGCCGATTGCTTTTCTAAATTTTTATCTGTAGCCATAAATATCACCTCAAAAAAATAGACGCTAGCCACTATTCACCGGTCGCTAGAATTTCTTTACTAGCGTCTAGCGTCTAATGTCTAGCGTCTAACAATCAAAAATTACTTTTCGATTAACTTCTGATAAAGTTCTTTATATTCCTGCGCAGAATTTTTCCAGCTGTAGTCACTTGTCATGGCGTTAGCAACAATCTGATTCCAAACTTCAAAGTTGCCATAGGTGCTGAGTGCGCGTTTGATTGAATACATCATTTCATGCGCGTTGTAGTTGCTGAAAACAAAGCCGTTGCCTTTCTTTTCATACTTGTCATACATGCGGACAGTATCTTTCAAGCCGCCGGTTTCGCGAACTACAGGAGCTGCGCCGTAACGCATAGCAATTAACTGACCAATTCCGCACGGTTCATAGTTTGAAGGCATCAGGAAAATATCGGACGCTGCGTAAATGCGTTGTGCAAGTTCATTGCTAAAGTAAATGTTTGTCGAAACTTTCTGCGGAAATCTCCAAGCCAAGCCTTTGAACCAGTCTTCATAAACTTTGTCGCCCGTGCCGAGCAAGACAAACTGAAAATCTTCATGCTGCAAAAGTTCGTCCATCATTCTGACAACCAAGTCCAAACCTTTAGCCGCAACAAGTCTTGTAATCATTGAAACCATTGGCACTTTGCGTTGTTGCGGAAGGCCCAAAAGTTCCTGCAATTTAACTTTGTTGTCGCCTTTGCGTTCAAATGCAACCAGTGAATCGTTCGCATTGTAGTTGACAAACAAATTTTTATCTGTTTCAGGATTGTAAACTGTGTAGTCAATTCCATTCACAATGCCGTACAAATCATCTTTGCGAGCACGGAGCAAGCCGTCCAAATGTTCGCCGAAATATTCATACTGAATTTCTTGCGCGTAAGTTTTACTGACAGTCGAAACATAATCAGCGTAAATAATGCCGCCTTTCATGAAGTTGACCGCGTCATAAAATTCCAAGTCGCCATTGTTAAAATATTTCCAATCTAAGCCAAGAACATCGCTCATGACATCTTTAGGAAATACGCCTTGATATTTCAGATTGTGGATTGTGTAAAGCGTCTTGATTGAGTCGTAGCGCGGATCGCCATTGTGCTCAAGTTTCAGCAAGACAGGAACTAAACCTGCGTGCCAATCATTTGCGTTGATAACATCAGGAAAGAAATCAATAGCCGGTAAGCAGTTCAGTACAGCGCGGCAGAAAAATGAAAATCTTTCAGCGTCATCATCATAGCCATAAACGCCGTCGCGATAGTAATATTCAACATTATCAACAAAGTAATAAATAACGCCGTCAAGTTCATATTTATCAATGCCGACAAATTTTTCACGCCAAGCAACATTGATTGTGCCGTCATAAATGTGCTCCATTTTGTTGCGAACTTCTTCGCTAATCTTGCTGAACTTCGGCAAGATAACGCGCACATCAACGCCTTGTTCCTTCAGTGCTTTAGGCAAACTTCCGGCAACATCAGCCAAGCCGCCTGTCTTAACAAATGGTACAGCTTCCGATGCTACATAAAGAACTTTCATAGATATTTTCTCCTTTCAGTCGATTCAGATGGAAAAATGGAAAGTTCGTTAGCTGAAAAGTTTTCTTACTGTCCCTCTGTCCATCTTATAATCTTTCTACTTATTTTTTCGATGCAGAGCCTTTGCGGTATTTCAGGTAAATTGTGGCAAGCGGTGGGACGCGAACTTCAATAGACTGCTCGCGATTGTGCCAGCCGACATCTTGCGTCAACAAGTCGCCTTCATTTTTAACGCCACTACCGCCAAATTCTTCCAAGTCACTGTTGAATACTTCATAGTACGCGCCTTTGTCAGGAACACCGATTCTGTAGCCGACGCGAACTTCAGGCGTAAAGTTGCTGATTGCGATAATGTAATCTTCAGAATCTTTAGCGCGGCGAATGAAAGTAACAATGCTGTTGTCATTGTCGTTAGGATCAATCCATTGAAAACCATTCCAGTCAAAGTCAACCTGCCAAAACGCTTTGTTTTCAAGATAGAATTTATTCAGCTGTTGACTATAGTGTTGCATTTGCGTATGTTTTTCATACTGTTCAACCAAATGCCAATCTAAGCTGTCATTTTCATTCCACTCAATGAACTGTCCATATTCGCCGCCCATGAAGACAAGTTTTTTGCCGGGGTGTGCCATCCAGTAGCCAAAGAAACCGCGCAGTCCTGCAAACTTCTGCCAATAGTCGCCGGGCATTTTTTCAATCAAGGAACATTTGCCGTGTACAACTTCATCGTGACTAAGTGGCAGGACAAAGTTTTCGCTGAACGCATACATAAAGCTGAAAGTCAATTTGTCGTGATTCCACTTGCGGTAAATTGGATCTAAGCTGACATACTTAAGCATATCGTTCATCCAGCCCATGTTCCACTTATAGTTGAAACCTAAGCCACCCATGTAGACAGGTTTTGAAATTAAAGGCCAATCGGTGGATTCTTCCGCAATCATCAGCGCGTTAGGATTGTACTTAAAGACCGCCTCATTTAGGTTTTTAATCAACTCAATAGCCTCAAGGTTGCCTGTATCGCCGTACTTGTTAGGTGTCCATTCGCCTTCCTCACGACCGAAGTTTAAGTACAGCATATTTGCAACGCCGTCAATTCTCAAGCCGTCAATGTGGTATTCTTCAAACCAGAACAACGCATTTGAAATTAAGAAACTGTGAACTTCTGTGCGCCCATAGTCAAAATTGATTGTACCCCAGCCTTTGTTTTCAGCCAATTGCGGATTGTCAGATTCATACAGATTAGTACCGTCAAACTCACGCAAGCCTTGATTGTCTTTGCAGAAGTGACCGGGCACCCAATCCATGATAATACCAATACCATTTTGGTGTGCGACATCGACAAAATACCTGAAGTCATCAGGTTCGCCATAACGGCTTGTAACTGAATAATAACCTGTAGTCTGATAGCCCCAACTACCATCAAAAGGATGCTCGGTAAGCGGCATAAACTCAATATGCGTATAGTTCATTTTTTTTGCGTAGCTGACAAGTCTGTCCGCCAAGTCGCGGTAGCTAAGATAAACATCTTCAGTATCGCTATTGCCGTGCGCCTTGCGTTGCCAAGAACCTGCATGCACTTCATAAATCAACATTGGGCGGTTGTAAGAAGGTTCTTTTTCCTTCGCCTTTTGATATTCGCCGTCATTCCACTTGTACTTAGTCATATCGTACAAGCGCGACGCTGTAGCAGGTTTTTTTTCAGAATAGAAACCGTAAGGATCAGCCTTCAGAATGTGAGGACCGCCCCATTGTGGCTCGATAGCGTACTTGTAAGTTGCGCCCTGCTTAAGTCCTTCAATAAAAATTTCCCAAGTTTCGCCGTCGCTAAGTCTGAGCATTTTGTT
>CAJOPJ010000079.1 GCA_905236325.1 uncultured Selenomonadaceae bacterium | reverse complement strand
GGATTTATTGATTGTTTCTGTGCGTCATCAACAGCATAAATGCAAGTCAAGTTAAAGCCAAAATTTTTTAATTGCGAAATATCTTGCACAACTTCTTCAGCAGGTGGTAAGTTAAAGCCATAAAAAAGTCCGCAGGGAATTTTCTGCGACGCAATTTGTTGGAACTGGATTAAATAGCGTTCATTGATTAACTCAGGAATGAGTTTTACAAATTCCATAAACAAAAACCTCCTTCAAAAGTCTTCATTGTCGATAATTTTTGCGTAAATGTAGCCTTCACGGACGCCGCTATCGCTATAGATTATTGTTTGACTGCCGAAGCGTTTGCTGAGTACATCGGCAATTACCAGACCGGGCATAAAGGTATGCATACGCTCCGGCACTGTTCGCATTAGCAAAATTTTATCCGGCACGATTAATTCATTGTCGCGAACAAATCTTTGCAAAATTAGGCGTATTCTGGCTATTTCCATACGCATATTTCGGTGCGGCATACCGAACATTGCGTTATATAATGCCATTGTGCCTTTGAAAGTTCCGCCGATACCGCAAATTTGTGCGTGGCTTACGTCGCGGAACTCGGTTACTGCTGAAATTGTGGCTTCGGCTTCGGCGTACATTTCGGCAAGTTCGGCTTGGCTGGGCAGGATATGTTCGCCGGTGTAGCGTGTGTGAAAATTTAGTGAACCGATAGGCAGGCTGACTTTGACTTGGATTTCGCGGCTTGCGAAGTAAACAATTTCAGTTGAGCCGCCGCCAATGTCAATTAACAGTCCTGTATCTTCAATCAAGTCGTGCGTTGCGCCTATGAAGTCGAAAGTTGCTTCGTCGTCGCCGGACATTATTGTTAAATTTGTGCGTGTGCGGCTTGATATTTCGCGTACTGCGTCTTGTCCATTTTTGGCGTTGCGCAGGGCTGCTGTTGTAAATGCTGTGACTGCGTGGATACCTAAATCATCAAGAAAATGGCGATATTCATGAATAATTTCGACTACTTTATCAATTCCGGCGTGTTGGATTATGTGGTCGCGTACATAGCCGGCTAAGCCGACTGCGTGTTTGCGTTTCATCAGCATTTCTACTTTGTCGCCGGTGATTTCATAAATTGCCATTCTGATTGTATTTGAGCCGACATCTATCATTGCGTATAGCATTTTAAGCTCCTTTCCGAACACATTGCCTACTGACTAAATTTTACAATTTGTCAAGTCGGTTGTACAGTATCTTGACAAAAAAATATTTACTAGATATAATGCTGTTTACTTTTGTAATGTGGATTAATGTAGCTTTAGGAGTGATTTGATGTTTAGTCCTATCGAAGTTGGCAGTAAAACCAGGTCAAGGTATTCCTACGCAAGAATTAAGGAAGTTATGGAAATGCCAAACTTGCTTGATATTCAGCGCGAGTCTTACAACTGGTTTATTAAAGGCGGCGGCTTGGCGGAAATTTTGAAAGATATAAGCCCAATAAGCGACTTTACAGGTAATCTAAAGCTGTACTTTGAGGATTTTACTTTGGGCGAGCCGAAATATACGCTTGAGGAATGTAAGGGGCGTGATGGTACATATGCTGCGCCACTGCGTGTTAAAGTTCGCCTGGTGAATGAAGATAATTCCGGCGAAATTAAGGAACAGGAAGTTTTTATGGGCGACTTTCCGCTGATGACTGACACAGGCACATTTGTTATCAATGGTGCTGAGCGTGTTATTGTCAGTCAGCTTGTACGCAGTCCTGGCGCGTATTATGGCTATACACTTGATGTTGCAGGTAAGCGGCTTTATAATGCGACTGTGATTCCGAATCGCGGTGCTTGGATTGAACTTGAAACTGATTCAGATGATAATATTGCCGTGCGTATTGATAGGACGCGCAAAATGCCTGTTACTTACTTTCTGCGCGCACTTGGTTTTGAAACTGATGAACAGATTTTGGAACTTTTTGGTAATAATCCTACCATTGCGGCGCAGATTGAGCGCGATAGTGAGGTTAAGACTAAGGAGCGTGCTTTGATTGAAATTTATAGGCGTTTGCGTCCTGGTGAACCTGCTACTAAAGAAAACTCCGAAAATTTGTTAAACAGCTTATTTTTTGATGCGCGGCGATATGATTTTGCGACAGTTGGCAGGTATAAAATTACTAAAAAATTGGGTGTTAAAAGGCGTTTACTTAATAAAACACTTGCTGAAGATATTGTTGACCAGGAGACCGGCGAAGTGCTTATTGAAAAAGGCACATTCTGCACTGAAGATGTTGTTAAGATTTTGGACGAGGAACGCGAAGCAGAGATTTTTGGATTGCAGGTTGATGAGAAAAGGCGCGGTTACTTAACGCCAATCAAGGTGAAAGTCAAACTTGACAGCGGCGAAAGTCATACAATGATTTGTGCGCCGACGCTTTCAATGCGTAATAATCGCACAATTTGCATTGCTGATATTGCGAGCGCGATTGCTTATATTTTAGACTTGCAGCAGGGTTTTGGCAATACTGATGACATTGACCATCTTGGCAATAGGCGTGTTCGCAGTGTTGGTGAACTTTTGCAAAATCAATTCAGAATTGGGCTTGCAAGAATGGAGCGCGTTGTTCGCGAAAGAATGACTATTCAGGATTCAGAGATAGTCACTCCGCAAATTTTGATAAATATTAGACCTGTAGTTGCGGCGATTAAGGAATTTTTTGGCTCAAGTCAGCTTTCGCAGTTTATGGACCAGCATAATCCACTTTCCGAACTGACACATAAGCGCAGACTTTCGGCACTTGGTCCGGGTGGCTTAAGTCGTGAACGCGCCGGCTTTGAGGTGCGTGATGTTCATAACAGTCATTATGGCAGAATGTGTCCTATCGAAACGCCGGAAGGCCCAAACATTGGCTTAATTGGTAGTCTTTCCAACTACGCAAGAATCAATCGCTACGGCTTTATTGAAACGCCATATCGCAAGGTTATCACTTCCCAAAACAAAAAAATTGTCAGTAGTGAAGTTAGATATATGACTGCTGATGAGGAGGAGAATTTTGTTATTGCGCAGGCAAATGAGCCTTTAGATGATAATGATTGGTTTGTTAATGAGCGTGTAACAGTGCGTAAGGCACAGGAAACTACATTGATGAACCGTGACAAGGTTGATTATATGGATGTCAGTCCTAAGCAGGTAGTTTCAATTGCAACGGCGTTGATACCATTTTTGGAAAATGATGATGCTAACCGTGCGCTTATGGGCGCGAATATGCAGCGTCAGGC
>CAJOPJ010000078.1 GCA_905236325.1 uncultured Selenomonadaceae bacterium | reverse complement strand
GGTGGAATTATAAATAAAAATTTTGATTCTGAACTTGATGACTTGCGGAAAATTTCTCAAGACAGTCGCGCTTTTCTGCAAGAGTTTGAGGAGTCGGAAAAAAAGCGCACAGGAATTAAATTTTTGAAAGTCGGCTACAATCGCGTTTTCGGCTACTACATTGAAGTACGCAACAGCGGCGCGAACAAAATTCCTGCAAATTATATTCGCAAGCAAACTTTAGTCAATGCTGAAAGATATATCACGCAGGAACTTAAAGACTTTGAAACTAAAATTCTCGGTGCACAGGAAAAAATTGTTACGCTCGAATACAATATTTTTTGCAAAGTTCGCGACGAAATCAAAAAAAAATTGCCGCAAATTCAAGACACGGCAAAACGCATTGCGCTTTTGGATTTTACGGCGGCTTTGGCTGAAGTTGCTGAATTAAATAATTATGTGCGTCCTGAACTTAATTTGGAAGGCAAAATTGAAATTAAGGACGGCAGACATCCGCTCGTGGAAAAAATTTTGTCGAACGGACTTTTCGTGCCGAACGATACAAATTTAAATCCTGCAAATTGTTCAATCATGGTTATCACAGGTCCAAATATGGCTGGTAAGTCAACTTACATGCGACAGGTTGCGATGATTGTTTTAATGGCGCAGGTTGGTAGTTTTATTCCGGCAAGGAGCGCAAATATTTCGCCTGTGGACAGAATTTTTACGCGCATTGGCGCAAGTGACGATTTAGTCAGCGGTCAGTCAACTTTCATGGTTGAAATGAACGAAGTTGCGCAGATTTTAAAATTTTCAACAGAAAACAGCTTGATAATTTTGGACGAAGTCGGGCGCGGCACTTCAACTTTTGACGGTATGAGTATTGCACGTGCAGTTATTGAGTTTATCGACAAAAAAATTCACGCCAAGACTTTATTTGCAACGCACTACCATGAACTTACAGATTTAGCTGAAAAATCTGCGCGGATTGAAAATTTTTGCGTGGCAGTCAAAGAACGCGGCAGTGAAGTAATTTTTCTGCGCAGGATTCAATCCGGCGGCGCGGATAAATCTTACGGCATACAGGTTGCAAAGTTAGCCGGACTTCCAAAATCTGTAATGAAACGCGCCGAAGAAATTTTGTCTGAATTGGAAAATTCCGCACCTGTACAAAAAATTTCCACGCAAGAAAAAATTCCGCAAGTCGTGCAAAGCAGTTTTACTTCGCCTGTGCTTGAGGAACTTTCAAAAGTCGATGTTACGACTTTAACGCCGATTGAATCAATAAACAAATTGTTTGAACTGCAAAACAAAGCTGTCCAAGAATTAGGTAATTGAACTTCTCACCTTCCAGACAGTTTTTCTGACTGATTGTGGATAAAATTATACAAAAAAATAACCGCGATTGAACTCGGTTAAGCTGTTAGTTTTTTTTACAAAGTCAACCGCGACAACTGTTTTTGCACTTTTTAAAAGTGCTTGTCGAAATTTAATCAGCTGCGAAAAGATTTACATCAATACCTGACAAAGTTGTTGCTTGATTGATTTGTTCGCCGCGTTTGCCACTAATTGATAAAATTACGCCGACTTCATTATTTATGTTGTTAGTTGGCGCAATTTTTTTTGAAATATTATTTGCCATTGACATAGGCGACTTAAGACTGTTTGCATTATTTTGCATCATGAAAGGATTTGTAACCTGAACATTATCTCTTTGCGCGTCAATATCTTCAACCCTTGAAATCCACACTACACATCAACCTCCGTGTTATTTTTTTTCAAATTCCATTAAAAATTTTTCCTGTAAATTGCGGTGAATTACTGCTAAGCAAATCGCCAAAATTGCAAGCCGAAATAAAAGCCTTGCTGGATTCCCTTAGCACTTCAGATTCTGTCAACATTCTGACTTGCGAAGTTGCCGCGTCAATTGCAGCTTCTTCTGCATTTGCGGCGGAGTTTGAAGAATGTTGTGCAAAATATCTGACATCTTCAGCGCAAAAGTTTTTCTCGAAAATTCTACCAAAAGCATCTTCCACAAAAAATTTTTCTCCGCCGTTCATTTTTCTCGCCTCCATTCTTAGTTAAAAATCATTTTAAATTCACAGTGTAAGATTATTACACTTACCTGAATTTAGACTGAAGAACATACAAAATTTTCATACAATTTTATCGAAAAAAATTTTATTGAACTTAAAAAAAATTGACTGCAAAATTTCACTGGTTTAAAATAAAAAAAATTTCTTGAGGTGATTAGCTTGAAAAAATTTAAAATTGGAAATATTGAAGTCGGCGGCGGCAAATTATTTTTATTGGCAGGTCCGTGCGTTTTGGAAGGTTTTGAACGCAGTTTGATGATCGGTCGCCGCGCGAAAGAAATTTGCGACAAGCTCGGCATACCTTACATTTTTAAAGCATCATTTGACAAAGCCAACAGGTCTTCAATAAATAGTTTTCGCGGTCCCGGTCTTAAGGAAGGCTTGAAAATTTTGGCGAAAATTAAAGCTGAACTTGGCGTGCCGATTGTTACTGACATTCATGAAAGTTATCAAGCAGAACCTGTGGCTGAAGTAGCAGATATTTTGCAAATTCCGGCGTTCCTTTGCAGGCAGACTGATTTGTTAATGTCGGCGGCAAAGACCGGCAAAGTTGTCAATGTCAAAAAAGGACAATTTTTATCTGCGCTTGAAATGAAAAATGTTGTCACGAAGTTGGAGGAATGCGGTACGCAAAAAATTATGCTGACTGAACGCGGAACGACTTTTGGTTACAATAATTTGGTTGTAGATATGCGCGGCTTGGCGACGCTTAGGACTTTCAATTATCCTGTCGTTTTCGATGGCACACATAGCGTACAACTTCCTGGCGGTGGCGGAACTAAATCTGCCGGGCAAAGTGAATTTGTACCGACTTTGACGCGTGCGGCGGCTGCTGTCGGCATTGATGGCTTGTTTTTGGAAGTTCATGACAATCCTGCAGAAGCTTTGTCGGACGGTCCAAACATGGTCGCGCTGGACGACTTGGAAAAAGTTTTGTCAGATGTGCTGAAAATTCATGAGGTGGTTGCAAATGATTAAAGACAGAGCGATTGAAACTTTAAAAATTGAGGCGCAGGCAGTTGAAAATTTAATTCCGCGCATTGATGACGATTTTGTTAAAGCAGTTGAAGATATTTTGGACTG
>CAJOPJ010000077.1 GCA_905236325.1 uncultured Selenomonadaceae bacterium | reverse complement strand
AGTTGAAAATATTTCAGAACCTGCAGTTGAAAATATTTCAGAACCTGCAGTTGAAAATATTTCAGAACCTGCAGTTGAAAATATTTCTAAAGCGGACGCTGAAGAAATTTGGCGCGAATTTGAATCACATCGAACACACACACCAAGTTTTGATGAACTTTCGGCAATGGTTTTGAGTCAACAAAAAAATGAAGTCGTTGCGCCTGAACCTAAAGAACCTGAACAACCTAAAGAACCTGAAATTTCTGAGGCAACTGAGCAGTTTACCTATGTCATTGAAAAAAAATGTCCTGTCTGTGGAAAATTAACGCGCGTTGTAAAATGCAAAAATCGCCTGATTATAAATAAGCGCGACGATGATTTTTGCGTTCATTGTTATCAATTCAATCCCTACCTGTACAGCATTTGGTCATGCGAACATTGTGGCTTTGTTGCTGAGGAAACCAGATTTGAAAAGCCAATGTTAAAAACTACGCGTGAAAAAATACAAGCCTTCCTGCAAGAAAATGATATGTCAATGCCATTCCTGCGCGAGCGTACAGTTCAAGAAGCATTGGCGTTTTATGAAATGGCGTTGCTTTTTATTGAAACTTTTGAGGCTTCAACAGCGCGGCAAGCAATTTTGTATCAAAAATTAGCGTGGATTCAACGCTACGAAGGCAACACAGAAAAAGAACGCGAACTTATGATTAAGGCGGCAGAATTTTTTGAATCCAGTTTCGACAAAGAACTTTATCCTGTAGGAAATATTACAGAACTTACAGCAAACTATCTTGTCGGCGCAATTTATTTTATGCTTGGACATCACGGCAGGGCTGAAAAATATCTTGAAAAACTTGCCCATAATCCCAACTTGCGCAGAATTTCACAAACTATTTTTGAAAAAACACGCGATATTAGATTTGAAATTAAAAAATACAGGGAAGAACACAAAAAAAAGTAGCACAAAGGATTTAGGAAGTGATTGTTTTGCAAAAAGATGAATTGATTTTTTTACTGCGCGACCCCGACGTTTGCCAAGAAATTTTGGGAATAGTTCAGCGCGGCGGAATCCCATTGCCACTTGACGCGCCGATTGGAAATAATCAACCTGAATCGGACTTTGACTATAACATAATAGATCAACCATTCGTTACGCCAACTGAAACAATCCAAACGCCGCCTGCAATGTCACAAAAAATTAACCAGCCAACAACAACGCCAATTACAAATTCCACAGATCGCGAAAGAATTTTAGCCTTGCGTCAAAAAATGTGGCAGGCTATGAATGAAAAAAAATTGCAACCGGAACAAGTGCTTACTCCTGAAGTTGCAGAAGCATTACGCCAAAGACTTAAACAAGCACGCGAAGCCAAAGAAGCCGAAAAAAAAGCTGCCGAAGCCAAAGAAACTGAAAAACAAGCTGGCGAAGAAATTCCTGCAAATATTCAAGCCGGTTTTGCCGACAAATTAAAAGTCCTCCGCGAACAGGCGCAAAAAATTCAAGCCGAAAAAGCCGCACTTGCTGCTGTTGAAGCAGAAAAATCGCCGCAACAAATTTCTGCAGAAAAATACGCCTTTGTGATTGAAAGACCTTGTCCAATCTGTGAAGAAAAAACGCGCGTCATTCACACAAAATCGCGCCTTATCACTGAAAGTCAAGATTTAGATCTTTGCACGCACTACAAAGATTTTAATCCTTACCTGTACAATGTTTGGGCTTGCGAACATTGCGGCTTTGCGGCGGAGGAAACTAAATTTCGCGGTCATATTCCACAGCGCACCAAAGATAAAATTCGCGCATTCCTGCAAACAAATAATCTTGCACAGCCTTTTATTGAGGAACGCACAACCGAAGATGCATTGTCATTTTATGAAATTGCAATTTTGTTTTCTGAAATTTTTGAGCCGTCACCGGGCAGACAAGCAAATTTATATCAAAAAATGGCGTGGTGTTTGCGCTATAAAGAACCTTACACCGACAAGGAAAAAGAATATTTGCGCAAAGCTGCTGAACTTTATGAAATGTCGCTGGAAACAGAACGCTATCCTATCGGCAAAATGACTGACGATATGGCGCAATATATCATAAGCGCAATTTATTTTTTGCTTGAAGATTATGATAGTGCAGTTAAACAGCTGAGCAGAATTATGAACAATCAGACTTTGCGCGCTACTGCGCCAAAAATTTTTGAAAAAGCACGCGATATGTGGCAAGATATTAAAAGGATTAAAAGCGTGCAAGAAAAAAATGACGCACTTTTGCAGAGCGTCATTAAAAAAGCAAATGCCTAGTCGCTTAATCGGCGGCTTTTTTTATTTAACAGTGACAATTACGCGCTTGTAAGCTTTTAAATTGTGTGCGCCGTTATCTTGAACTTCAAGGATAATGTGAATTGTGTCGCCTGGTTTTGCGTCAGCCGGAACAGTGAAAGTAACTTTATTTGTATTTGCGCCTTCAAGCTGAATTGAATCTAAAATTTCATTTGGCAAAAGCTCACGCGTCATGCCCATCAAGAAATTTTCTCCGACTGTGAAATTTTCAATGGCAGGTTTATCGCGCTTGTCATCTTGGTAAGTATCGGCTTCAAAATATCTCCACCAGCGATAGGTGATTTGATCGCCGTCAGGATCAGTTGCATTTGCACGCAAAGTAATTTTTTGACCTGGTTTTGCTGAAAGATTTTCACGCACTTTGAGTTGAATTTTTGGCGCATGATTAGCTTTGTCGAAAGAATCGGCAACGCACCAATCAGCACGTGCCGCAAAGTCATTTTGCATATCCATAAACCAGCGCGAAAGTGAATAAACAGAATCAAATTTTTTGGTCACAGGATTATAATCAAGCGCGTCATTTATTGCACGATTGCCATTGAACGCGCCGAATCTGCCGCCCCAGCCGCCAAAACTTGGATTTTCATAACTGCGCAAGCCATTATTTGCCAAGTACAAAAATGATGGCGAATCTCCTTCCGAAATAAAATCATACTTTACATATTCAGGATGATTTTGAATATAGCCAACGCCGCGTTGTTCTTCAGGAAGTTCGCCTTCAAGCCAGCGACCGTCGTCCATTAAAGCGTAATTATCCATTAATGCGCCTTTGTTCAACAGATTTTTGATATTCCAATCAGCCTTGAGTGGCGTATTGACTTCATCTTCATGCAACTTCCAAGCGTAGGCAAAATGCCAAAAGTCGCATCTGTCATTTACAACAGTCAGATTCGACCAATTTTTTGCAATGTAATTGTTGTAGCTGTCGTCTTGGTCAAGAATTATGTACAGGAACAATTTTTTTTGCAATTTGTCGCGAATCGCTTGCCATTGCGCAGTATTTTTATATTCATCTTCAATTGACTTTAAAGCGCGCGCAGTTGTATTTGTTCCGCCCCAAGTTTGCACATATAAAATTCTGTCGTCGTCGTCGAGGAAAAGATTTTTTAAAAATTCCGAGCCATCAGTAATTTGATCCATTTCGCCGACATTTGAAATATTTCCGATGTGCGTTAAATTTCTGTAATAGCTTGCAGGGCGATAGTTTGGATCGTGTTTTATTAAGTTGGGATAAACTTTTTCATAGTCGTCAAGAAATTTATAAATCCAGTTAGTTCCTGTCCAGCGAAAAGGCGCAATTTCAGCGTTGTTTCCTGCGTAGTGATAAGTTGAACTTGTAATGACAATTCCGGCAATGTCCATTTCATTGGAATAGAGCAGTGCGCGTATCACCGAGTTCATGTCGTCAACTTCGCCGTCGGTAGTAATAACAGTTCGCGGCATTGAGTTGTAATTTGCGGCTTCAGCAAAATTTGCAAAGCCAAAAGTTGCAACGCCAAGTGCAAGAGCTTTCGCCAGAGTCTTTTTCATAAAATTTCCCCCCAGAAAGATATTTTTTTATTTTTTTTATTTTATCAAATGTAGCTGAAATATTGCTGAACAGAAAAAAATAAGCGCGTTATTCACGCGCACCACGCCACCTGCCGACGCTGTCAAAAATAATTTGCGCTTGATTCTGCAGTGGCGATTTTAAAGTTATTACGCCGGAATTGCCAAAATATTGTCCGGCTGAATCGAACCTGATAGTCAATAATTTTCTATCGCTTGCTGTAATTGAAAAGCCTTTTGACAAATTGTGTACTTCGCGCAGATCTATTGCATTTTGCTGAATTTGATAATTGCTTTTTCCGGTTCGGATTGTAAGTTGAATCACTTTGCCACAATCAGAAATAGAAAAAATTTCCGGTCTGATACTTGCTGAACGATTCAATGAGCGCGTAAGTTCAATTTGCGTGGCTAAAGTTTTCAGTTCATAATCAAGCGTAACTTGGTCGAACATTGTTGAAATTTTCGGCACGGCAATAAAAATTAAAATTGAAATTATAATCAGCACCGAGATAACTTCAAGCGTAGCAAAGCCTTTGCAGTTCATTTTGCCAAGCCTAAAATTAAATCTGCAATTTCTTCAGCAGCTTTAGGTTTGCCGAGCGTTAAACTTGCTGCTGACATATTTTGCAAAGCGACAGGATTTTCCAAAACTTCTTTCAACTGCGCCGACAAAATTTCTGAAGTCAAGTCTTTGTTCAAAATCATTTTTGCCGCGCCGACTTTTACCAGTGCATTTGCGTTGTATTCTTGGTGATTTTCTGCCGCGAAAGGATATGGTATTAAAATTGCAGGGATTCCACGCGCAGTAAGTTCGGCTAAACCTGTTGCACCTGCGCGAAAAATTGCCAAATCAGCCATTGCCATAGCTTGAGGCATATTGTACAGGTAAGGCACGATTTTAATTTTTGCGTCGTCGAAGTTGAAATTTTTTTCAGCCAGCTGTTTTTGGACTGAATCAAATTCGCCTTTGCCGGTAACATGCAGAAATTGCACTGCAGATTTTTTTTGCCATTCAACCAAAACCTCAACCATTGCGTTATTGATACTGCGTGCGCCACGACTTCCGCCGCTGATTAAAACTATCGGCAAGTCAGCAGTAAAATTAAATTCTGCCAAGCCGTCGGATTTTTTAGCTTGCAAAACTTCGTCGCGAATAGGATTGCCTGTATAAATTGTTTTTTCTTCAGGAAAATTTTTAAGCGCAAGTTCACTGCCGACAGCAATTTTTGTAACAAATTTCGACAGGATTTTATTTGTAATTCCTGCGACGGCATTTTGTTCTTGAATCAGCGTTGGAATTTTCATCAAAGAAGCCGCCAATAAAATTGGTCCGCAGACATAACCGCCGGTTCCGACAACAACCTCAGGCTTGAAGTCATTGATAATTTTTTTTGCGTGCTTAACGCTCATGATTGCATTTGCGGCGCGTTTAATATTTTTCAGCGTGAAGTGACGCTCAAAACCGCCTTCCAAATCAAGTGCAGTAAAATTTACTCCGGCTTTCGGCACAATGTCAGATTCCAAGCCTTGTTTAGTTCCGACATACAAAAATTCAGCGTCGGGAAATTTTTTTTGCACAGTATTTAAAAGCGTCAGCGCAGGATAAATATGACCGCCTGTGCCGCCGCCGGAAAAAATTATTTTCAAAATCTCAACCTCACAAAGTACCAAAAATTCTGTCGCCTGCATCGCCTAGTCCGGGAACTATATAAGCATTTTCATTCAAGCCTTCGTCAATCGCAGCTGTGTAAATTGGAACATCAGGATGCGATTGAGAAACTTTTTTAAGTCCTTGCGGCGCAGAAACTATACACATCAAAATAATATTTTTTGCGCCTCTGTCTTTCAACATTTGCAACGCGTCCGCGCAACTTCCGCCCGTTGCCAACATTGGATCAACTACCAGCAAGAATTTTTCTGACAAATTTGGCGGCATTTTGGAATAATATTCAATCGGTTCGTGCGTCTGTTCATTGCGATAAAGTCCAATGTGACCGACGCGTGCCGCAGTTAAAATTTTCAGCACGCCGCCGGACATTGCAAGTCCTGCGCGTAAGATTGGCACTACCACAAAATTTTCTTCGTCAATAACTGCTTTAGTTGTTTTTGCAATTGGCGTTTCAATTTCGATTTGACGCGTTGGAAAATTTTTGCCGACTTCATAAGTCATAAGCATTGCGATTTCTTCTGCCAATGCGCGAAAGTCTTTTGTTGAAGTTTCTTTGCGGCGCATTTGCGTTAATTTGTGCGTTATGATTGGGTGCTTAAGTTCGTGTACATTTTCTAACATTATATAACCGCCTTTCAGACAAATTTTAAATTTCCAAGTTTAAAAATATCTGTCCAATTCAATCATTTCGCCTGAAAAATTTCAACGCGTCAAAATTTTTTCCTGCATTACCTGAAATATTTATCAAGCAAAGTCACATATTCTACAGACAAAGATTGTTTCAAGTTTTGCACGGAATTTTTTTTCTAAACAAAATCAGCGCGTATAAGTTGCGACAAGTTGTCCATTTTCATTTGTAATATTTATCGGCGCGAAAGTTAATTTTTTGTCCTCAATGCTAAGCGCGTCAGTTGAAACTTTGTAATCGCCAATTTTTATTGTCACATCATAAAAATTTATGCTGTCGTGGTCTGTTTTGAATTTGCCGGAAAAATCATCAAAATATAAAATGCTGTAGCGTCCTCTGCCGGAATAAAATTGTCCGAAAGTTGTAGTTTTCTTTGCATTGCCGGCGCACTTGATTGTAATTTCTAAATCAACATCGCAATGTAGGTGTTGATTCGGCAAGGCTTTTGCGGCTTTTAATTTTTCGCCGTAGCCATAAATATTATAAAATCTGGTGTCGATATTATAATCGCCGTGCGCCGAAAAATTTCCGCCATAAACTTCTGCAAAAACATCTGTAAAAATCAAATCTGCGTCCTCATAGTGAATTTTGCCTTCGACATTTTCAAATGAAATGCCGGGAATATTTAATTTTGCCAATGTAACTTTGCCGTCGCCGACAGGCTGATTTACAGGTCCGGTAAATTTTGCTAAAAGCGTCATTGTGTCGTGAATGTTCATTCCTATACCAAGCGACGAAGGATCGACTTCCTTGAACAAGAAAGTTAAATTGCATTGCGGAATTTCTGCGGACTTAAAATCAATTTTGCCATTAACTTCCATGCCTTTACCAATCATTGTTCCGCCAAAACTGCGCGTGCGTACTTTTAAAGTCATTTCCTTAGTTGTGTCGATTTTTGTTTCAAGATTAACACTGCCAAACAAATAATGCCTTTCGCGATAAAAAATTTCTGCGCGACAATTTTCCAACTTCAAATTTAATTTTATTTTGCGTCCTTCAAGATTAAAATTTTTCCAGCCGGTTTCAATTTTTTGTTGCTGAAATTTCCTGCGCATTTCGCCAAATTTTTTTAATTCTGCTTCAGTTAAATTTTCGCGACTGATTGTTTCAACTGCTGTTTCGTTTTTTTTGAAATCGCCGGAATGTCTGATAAAATCGACTTGCATATTTTCATCAAAATTTAGCGAAACATTTGCATTTTTTAAAGTCAATTCTTGGATTGTGTCAGCTTTAAAATTTTTTGTAACAATATCTACAATTTTTACTTTAAAGCTGCCTTCCGGAATTTCAATGATTGTTTCGCCGCCGGAATCAAGCCAGATAAAATTTGTAAATTCAACTTCGCCAAAAATATTTGCCTTGATAGTTTCAACAGAAATTTTTCCGCGCAACATATCTTGGTTTTGAATTACGCGATTAAAAATTTCTGCCGCGCCATGACTTAAAATTTCCAGCGCAATAAAAATTAATAAAACTATCGCAGGTAATAAAAACAAAAATTTCTTGCGTTTTTGCATAAGAACACCTCGCGCAGAATTTTAGTAAAAAAAAACCTCCGCTTGGGAGGTAAAAAATTTTTTTAAGCCTGAACTTCGACAGGATAAACGCTGATTTTGCGACGATAACGACCAAGACGCTCAAAAGCAACTTTGCCTTCGACAGTAGCAAAAAGCGTATCATCTTTGCCGCGCCCGACATTTGTGCCGGGGTGAAAATGCGTTCCGCGCTGACGAACCAAAATGCTACCTGCAGTAACTAAAGTGCCTGCGTGTTCTTTAACGCCAAGACGCTTTGACGCGCTATCACGACCATTTTTTGTTGAGCTAACGCCTTTTTTATGTGCAAAACGCTGCAGTTCAAATTTAAACATAATCACACCTCAATTTCAAAAGTTAGTGTACTTAAGCTTTATGATTTTCGGAGCAATTTTTTCCATTTCGCGCAAACCGGTAAGCATAGTTTGAAAAACAGCCTCTGTTAAGTCGTTTGCCGGCGTTTTTAGTTTCATCATCAGCTTGCCGTCTGCAAAGTCTGAATTAAAATCAAGTTTCAGATAGTCGCGAACGCAAATAAAGGCTGATTGAGTAAGTGCAGAAACACCTGCGCAATAAATGTCATAACCTTTCGGCGCAGTGTTGGCGTGACCTTTGACTGAAAAGCCAATCATTTTGCCGTCGGCTTGCTTGTAAATCTCCGCCTGAATCATAAATTAATCCTCGATTTTTTCAATTTTTACCTTTGTGAAAGGTTGACGATGACCTTGACGACGGCGATAATTTGTCTTGTGTTTGAATTTGAAAATGCGGATTTTCGGACCTTTACCTTGTTTGACAACTGACGCTGTAACTTTTGCGCCTTCGACTTTTGGCGTGCCGATTTTTACATTGTCGCCGTCAACAACAGTAAGCACTTCTTCAAAAGTCACACTGTCGCCTTCTGCAACTTCCAATTTTTCAATAATGACTTCATCGCCTTCAGCAACCTTGTACTGTTTGCCGCCGGTTTTGATAATTGCATACATTAAAAAAACACCTCCATGAAAGATGAACTCGCCGACTTTTGGTACAGAAAAAATTTTTTCCAATTTAAAAAACCTCAATCGTGCGGTTGAAATACGGCTGTTAGAGTATCACAAAAAAAAAATATCGTCAACAAAATTTTAAATATCAATTTCCTTTAGAGCCTGACCTGTGTAGGATTTTTTTATTTGCGCGACTTGTTCAGGAGTACCTGCCGCAACAACTTCGCCGCCAAAATCGCCGCCTTCAGGACCTAAATCAATAATCCAATCAGCAGATTTAATTACATCAAGATTGTGTTCAATGATAATCACTGTGTCGCCTCTGTCAACAAGTCGCTGAACAACATCAAGCAATTTTTTTACATCATCAAAGTGCAAGCCTGTTGTCGGTTCGTCCATTAAGTAAATATTTTTTAGCTTTGTAATTGGTCTTGCAAGTTGCGCGGCAAGTTTTACGCGTTGACTTTCGCCGCCGCTCAATGTATTTGCAGGTTGTCCAAGTTCAATGTAACCAAGTCCGACATCGTGCAGAACTTGCAACATACGCTGAATTGCAGGAATGTTTGCAAAAAAGTCCAACGCTTCCTCAACAGTCATTGACAAAACATCGGCAATGCTTTTGCCTTTGTAATTGACTTCCAGCGTTTCAAAATTAAACCGTGCGCCGTGACAAACCTCGCAAGTTACATAAACATCAGGCAGAAAGTTCATCGGTATTTTTAATACACCATTGCCGCCGCAAGTTTCGCACCTGCCGCCTTTGACATTAAAACTAAATCTGCTTGCTGTAAAGCCGCGCATTTTTGAACCTTGAGTCTGTGCGAAAAGTTGGCGAATTTTGTCAAAAATTTTTGTGTAAGTTACAACATTTGAGCGTGGACTTCTGCCAATTGGATCTTGATCAATTTTAATTACAGAATTTAAGCCGAACTTCTCAAGCAAATTTTTGTCTTTATTTATGCTTGGAAAGATAATTTCTTCCACAAGTGTTGATTTTCCTGAACCTGAAACGCCGGTTATCAAAGTTAAAACGCCGACAGGAATTTTTACAGAAATATTTTTTAAATTGTGCACGGCTAAATTTTCAAAATCCAAAGTCTGTGTAAAACTTCTGCGCAGTTTTGGAGTTGGAATAAATTTTCTGCCGCTTAAGTAGTCGCCTGTCAAGGATTTTTCAATTTTAGCAACTTCAGCGGCAGTGCCTTGTGCAATAACTTCGCCGCCATTTTTGCCTGCGCCGCGTCCAATATCCAAAATCATATCAGCCGTGCGCATTGTTTCTTCATCGTGTTCAACAACAAGCAAAGTATTCCCCAAGTCGCGCAAATTTTTCAATGTTTGCAGGAGTTTTTTATTGTCGTGCGGGTGCAGTCCGATACTCGGCTCATCAAGAACATAAAGCACGCCGGTTAAAGCACTGCCAATTTGCGTTGCAAGTCTGATGCGCTGAAATTCGCCGCCGGATAAAGTTGCAGATTTCCTTGACAAAGTTAAATACTCTAAGCCGACATCTTGCAGGAATTTTAGGCGCGATTTGATTTCCTTCAAGACTTGTTTAGAAATTTTTTTATCTGTGTCGTTAAGTTCAAGTTCAGAAAAAAATTTTTCGCACTTCGCAACTGAAAAATCACAAACTTCAGCAATATTTTTTCCGCCGACTTTAACAGCCAAAGCAGCAGGATTTAATCTTTTGCCTTGACAGTCCGGGCAGGTATCGAACATATCATCATTTGTTTTGAAGTCGTGCACGGCTTGCATCCATTCAAACATACT
>CAJOPJ010000076.1 GCA_905236325.1 uncultured Selenomonadaceae bacterium | reverse complement strand
CATCGGCAGGAATATTTCTGTGAGGACTGCGAAAAAAATAAATGCAATAGCAAGCAAGTACTGCCGGAAAAATTGCTGCGTAGGGATTGATTACAAGTCCAAGAAAAATTGCGATTAAAAATAAAACTCCGGCGAAGTAATAGCCTTCGCGTATTATTTGCATAAAAATTTCCTCCTTTGGAATGTTAAAAACTAATTCTGTTTGTAATTTTTTTTTCCTGCAGTAATTTTTTTTATTTGTATCTTGTATACCTTTATTCAAAAAACTTGAAAAAATTTTTATGCTTGATATAATTTAAAAATCAATTTTTGGAGGAATGATAAAAATGGCTAATGTTAATGAAGAAGCTCTTGAACTTCATAAAAAATATCAAGGCAAGTTAGAAACTGTCAGCAAAGTTCCGCTTGGCACTGCAAAAGATTTGACTTTGGCTTATACGCCGGGAGTTGCTGCGCCTTGTTTGGAAATTAACAAAGACTTTGACAAAATTTATGACTATACCAATCGCGGCAATTTAGTTGCAGTTGTCACAAATGGCACGGCAGTTTTAGGTCTTGGCGATATTGGCGCAGGTGCAGGTTTACCTGTAATGGAAGGCAAATCAATTTTGTTCAAAGGCTTTGCCGGCGTTGACGCTGTTCCTATCTGCCTTAACACAAAAAATGTTGATGAAATTGTTAAAACTGTTCAACTTATGGCTCCGAGTTTCGGCGGCGTAAATTTGGAAGATATTAAAGCACCTGAATGTTTTGATATTGAGGCGGCTTTGAAAGACTCGGTTGATATTCCTGTTTTCCACGACGACCAGCACGGCACAGCAATTGTTGTCGGCGCGGCATTGATTAACGCTTTAAAAGTTGTCGGCAAAAAAATCAATGAAATCAAAATTGTTGTCAACGGCGCAGGCGCAGCAGGTATGGCTATTACCTATTTGATTCAGAAAATGGGCGCGGAAAATATTATGCTGTGCGATTCAACCGGCGCAATTTATGAAGGTCGCGGCAAAGGTATGAATCCATACAAAGACCAAATTGCGGCTGTCACAAATTCTACGCACGAGGCAGGACAGCTTTCTGATGTCATTCACGGCACAGATGTCTTTATCGGCGTTTCAAAAGCAGGACTTTTAACGCAGGATATGGTTAAGCAAATGAACAAAGATGCAATTATTTTGGCGATGGCTAATCCTACGCCTGAAATTATGCCTGACTTGGCTAAAGCGGCAGGTGCGCGTGTTGTTTGCACAGGTCGCAGTGACTTCCCAAATCAGGTAAATAATTTGTTGGCGTTTCCTGGAATTTTTCGTGGCGCACTTGATGTTCGCGCAACTGATATCAATGAAAAAATGAAAATTGCCGCGTCTTATGCTATTGCATCTTTAATTTCGGACGACGAACTCAATGAAGAATTTGTTATTACAAATCCATTCGACGAACGCGTCGCGCCGACTGTCGCCGCTGCTGTTGCTAAGGCTGCTATCGAATCCGGCGTTGCTAAAAATAAAAATATTACGCCTGAACAAGTCGCCGAGCATACACGCAAGTTGCTGAAAAAATAATTTCACAATAAAATTTCAAAAAAAATCCTCTGCCAAGTTGGTGGAGGATTTTTTATTTCAAAAACCATTTGCAAGTAAAAAATTTTCAGTAAGCTTAGCCGGCACATTTTTGAAATTTAAAAGCCGGTCGATATATTTTGCCAAAATATCTGTTTCAATGTTGACAGTTGAACCGACGCGCTTTTTGCTGAAATTTGTAACTTCGCGTGTGTACGGAATCATTGACACACTAAAATTTTCATTCTTTGCGTCAACAACAGTTAAACTAACTCCGTCCAGTGCGACGGAACCTTTTGCGGCAATTTGTCGCAATAAATTTTTTTCCGCAGAAATGTTTATGACAAGTGCATTACCTTCCGCACCAATGTTTAAAATTTTGCCTGTGCCGTCAATGTGACCGCTGACAATGTGCCCGCCGAACCTGTCAGAAATTTTCATTGCGCGTTCAAGATTTACAAGTTCGCCGACTTTTAGCGAAGTGCGATGAACAGTTTCAGGCATAACGTCCGCCGTGAAAAAATCTGTAGCAAAATTTGTGACAGTCAAGCAAATTCCATTCACGCAAATACTGTCGCCAATTTTGACATCTTCCAAAACTTTCTTGCAGGAAATTTCAATAACGCCGCCGTCCAAACTTTTTAGCGTTCCGACTTCCTCAATAATTCCGGTAAACAAAATTCCACCTCCAAACTAAAAATGGACAATGGAAAATCAATTATCCATTATCCATTCTGAATTATCGATTACAAATATCTTACCCAGACATAAATTGTTGAAATGATAATCGACAAAATCATCAGTGGAAATGCTGTTTTCATAAAGTCGATAAATGAAATTGGCTTGCCGCGTTGCGCCGACATTGACGCGACAACAACATTTGCACTTGCGCCAATCAAAGTTCCATTGCCGCCCAAGCATGCACCAAGTGCCAAACTCCACCACATCGGCTCAAGGTTGCTAAGTCCCATTTCGCCCATGTCTTTTATCAGCGGAATTAAAGTTGCAACGAACGGAATGTTATCAATAAATGCAGATGCAATCGCACTCATCCACAAAATTAAAATTGCCGTGCCTGGAACGCTACCATTTGTAATTTCAATTGCCTCAGCCGCCATTGCGCGGATAACTCCTGTTTCCACAAGCGCGCCAACAAGTACAAATAATCCTGCGAAGAAGAAAATTGCCAGCCATTCAATCTTGCTTAAAACTTTTGCAATTTGTCCTTCATTGTGTGAATAGGTAATTAACAGCAAAAGCCCTGCGCCTGTTAAAGCTGCTGTTGCTGTTTCAAGGTGAAGTGAGCCGTGCAAAATGAACAGCGACATTGTAACAGCCAAGACAAACAAGCATTTTTTCAGCAAGACAAAATCTGTAATTTGCGCTTTTTCATTCAGACGCATAACTTTGTCTTGCAGTTCAACTTTGGTGTGAAGTTTTGAGCCGTACAATACAACCATAATAGCAACTGTAATAATCCAAATAATTATCGCAGGTATCGACAAATTAAAAATAAAGTCCATGAAGTTTAAGCCGACCGAAGAACCAATCATAATGTTAGGCGGATCACCTACCAATGTTGCCGTGCCGCCAATATTGGAGCTGATAATTTGCACCATCAAGAAAGGCTTAACATCAACCTTCAGCTGTTCGGCAATGTTGAAAGTTATCGGCACTGTCAGCAAAACTGTCGTGACATTGTCCAAGAACGCCGAGCAAACTGCAGTCAGCAAACTCAACGCTACCAATAATTTTACAGGATGCGCTTTAACTTTCTTTGCGGACCAAATTGCCAAGAAGTTAAATAAACCTGTTTCGCTTGTGATGTTAACGATAATCATCATGCCCATTAAAAGTCCAAGTGTGTTGAAGTCAATATGATGTATCGCTGTTTCTTGTGAGATAATTCCTGTCAGAATCATCAGCATTGCGCCGAAAATTCCGACTATCGTCCTGTGAACTTTTTCAGAAATTATCAGCGCGTAGGCGGCGACAAATATTACCACCGCTACCGTTGTCATATCCATTGATAAAATTTCTCCTTTCAGTCAGTTTTTAGTAACTAGCCATTACGCTGGAAAATTGCTAATATTTAAAATTTCTTATCGACTACTGTCAAAGTAATTTTTTCGCCGTCGCGTTTGACTTTGAAATTATAGCCTGTTACTCCGGAATTGGAAAGTTCAATTTTCAAGGCAAGTAATTCCATGCCGAGCTTTTCAGTCAGTTCTTTGGTGAAACCTGCCTTTGCAAGTGGCGCAGGTGGAGCTTCAGCTTCCTCAATCTGCCGACGCTTTTCGGCTTTTTTTGCGGCTGAAATTAACTGCGACTCGATGCTTGGACTTTCTACATAATCTTTAATCATGTCTTGATCGGTCAAGCCGCGTGGAATTTTTGGCAATTTAATCACCTCATAAAAAATCATCAATAAAACTTTCGATAACCGCAACAGTCACTGCTGAGCCGCAACCGACAATCAAAGCCAGTTGACAAGCAAATTTTAAGTCGTGGTAGTTTTTTTCATTCAGCAAGCCAAATTTATTTAAGCAAAAAACTACAGGCAAACCTACCACGCCAAAAATCATACACATACCTAAAAAAGCTTTCAAGCAGTCAATCAAATTTTCAATCATAACTGCGATTTTACCATTTCTTCAGCGCGTTCAAACATTTTTGGCAAGGCGTCAGGATTTTTACCGCCGGCTTGTGCCATGTCAGGACGACCGCCGCCGCCACCACCAATCATCGGCGCAATTTCCTTGACAATTTTTCCTGCGTGGATACCAAGTTCGACAGCTTTTTTGTCAGCCTTGACAACCAAGCTAACTTTGCCTTCATTGACTGCCGCCAAAACCAAAACGCCTTGCTCAACCTTGTCAATCAAGAAGTCCGCAATTTCACGCAAAGCGTCCATATCTTTTGCCTGAGCTATTCCGGAAACATATCTAACTGCGCCAATTTCTTTACCTGCAACCAAAAGCTGTTGTGCCTGTGCTTTTTCCCTCATAGCCTGCACTTCATCAAGTTGCTTACGCATTGATTTATCTTCAGCCAAGATTTTTTCAACCTGCGTAGTTAAATCTTCAGCGCGAACTTTCAGTAAGCCTGTAACTGCGTTCAAAATTTCAGCTTGCTTGTTAGCGTCTTGAATTGCCGCGCGACCTGTAATAGCTTCAATCCTGCGTACTCCGGCAGCAACGCCGCCTTCACTGACAATTTTAAATCTGCCAATCTGTCCAACATTTTTAACATGACTGCCGCCGCAAAGTTCAATGCTGAAACCCGGCACACTGACAACGCGTACAACATCGCCGTACTTTTCGCCGAACAAAGCCATTGCGCCAAGATTTTTTGCGTCATCAATTTTCATCTGCTGAATATTAACATCAGTCGCCTTGAGAATTTCTTCATTGACAAGATTTTCAACTTCAGCTAATTGACTTGCGCTTACAGGTTCAAAATTGCTGAAGTCAAAACGCAGGCGTTCAGGCGTAACCAAACTTCCTGCTTGGTGAACTTGTTCGCCGACAACTTTACGCAGAGCCGCTTGCAGTAAATGCGTCGCAGTGTGATTTCTTGCGCTGGAAAGTTTTTTATCCATATCCAACTTAATCTTGACAACTTCGCCAACTTTCAGCAGACCTTCAGAAATGTACGCTTCATGGTAAACAGTGCCGTCAGCCATTTTTTTAGCGTTGCGAACTTCAGCTTTACCAACTTCGCCTTCAAATCTGCCGCAGTCGCCGACTTGTCCGCCACCTTCAGCATAGAAAGGCGTTGACTCAAGAATAATTCCGACTTCCGCTCCGTCCGAAACTTCCTGCAAAAGTTTTCCATGTTCCCAAATAGCTACAACTTTTGATTCTGTAACAGTTTCATCGACTGAAAGATTTTTAGTGTCAATTTGCGACAAGTCAGGAATTTCTGCCCATTCATTTGCGGCGCGTGCATTCCTTGCGCGTTGACGCTGATTTTCCATTTCAGATTCAAAACCTTTTTTGTCGGGCGTGAGATTATTTTCAGCCAAAATTTCTTCAGTCAGTTCGTAAGGAAAGCCGTAAGTGTCATACAGTTTGAAAATAAATTCGCCGCCAAGTTCAGTTTTGCCGGAATTTTTTACAGTTTCAATTTCGTGCGTTAAAAGTTCCATGCCCTGCGTCAAAGTCTTTGCAAATTTATCTTCCTCAATTGCAATAACTTTTTTGATATAGTCAATGTTGGTTGAAAGTTCCTCAAAGTCGTCCACGCCGTCATAGATTTTTTTTACAGCGTCAACTGCGCCTTCCAAAAATGCGTCCTTAATGCCTAACATTCTGCCGTGTCTGATTGCTCGGCGCAAAATTCTGCGCAAAACATAGCCGCGTCCTTCATTCGACGGCAAGATACCGTCCATAATCATAATTGACATACTGCGTGCGTGGTCGGCTATGACTTTGAAGGAAACATCTTTTTTAGCGTCGTCGCCGTACTTAAAATCACAGCGTGTTTCGACATACTCAATAATTGGAAACAGCAAATCGGTTTCAAAGTTAGTCATTTTGTTTTGCATAACTGACGCAAGTCTTTCAAGTCCGCAACCTGTGTCAATATTTTTGTGTTCAAGCGGCTCATACTTGCCGTCCTCAGTTTTGTTGTATTGAGTGAAAACCAAGTTCCAAATTTCCAAATATCTGTCGCAGTCACAACCTGGCGCACAAGTTGGCTTACCGCAACCGCGTTCTTCGCCTAAATCAATATAAATTTCGCTGTCAGGTCCGCAAGGTCCGCCTGTTCCAATTTCCCAGAAATTATCTTCCATAGGCACAATATGTTCCGGATTTAAGCCGGGCTGTTTTAGCCAAATTTGTTTAGCTTCATCATCTTTCGGGTAAATTGAAACCCAAAGTTTGTCTTTAGGCAGTTCGCAAACTTCAGTTAAAAATTCCCAAGCCCAAGGAATTGCCTCCGGCTTAAAATAGTCACCGAATGAAAAGTTGCCAAGCATTTCAAAGTAGGTATGGTGCCTTGCAGTGCGTCCGACATTTTCTATATCACCTGTGCGAACGCAACGCTGCGCAGTTGTAACTCTGCGACGCGGCGGAGTAACTTTACCTGTGAAGTACGCTTTGAATGGTGCCATACCTGCGCCAATCATAAGCAAAGTTGGATCATCTTTCGGAATCAATGACGCGCTGGGTAAGTGTAAATGTCCGTGCTTTTCTTCAAAAAATTTGATGTAAGCTGTGCGAATTTCATTTCCTGTCATGTATTTCAAAATTTTCTACCTCCAAAAAAAATTTTTGCTGAAAGCCAAAAACTAACAGCTAAAAGCTAGTTCGCAAGTATATCACAGCAAATTTTTTTTTACAATTATCATTTCCTAATTATTGTTGACTTTTTCCTGTTAAAATCATAAAATCGCAGTATACTTTTAAAAAATTATTAGGAGGGATTTTTTCAATGCGTAAAGCAAGATTTTATTTCTTTACTGCACTAATTTTGCTTACATTTATGCTTGCCGGTTGCGGCGAAGAACAACAACAGGCTACTGCTCAGCAGGGCGCACAAGTTAAAGTTATGCAGGTAGTACGCCGCGATACTCCAATTTTTGCAGAGTATCCAGGTCAAATTGTCGGCACTGATGAAGTCAAAGTTCAATCTAAAGTCAGCGGAACGGTTGTTGATAAATTTGTTGTTGGCGGTCAATTTGTTCAAGCCGGTCAATTACTTTACAAAATCGACTCAAGACAGCTTGAAACTTCAATTTTGCAAGCAGAGGCAGATTTAGCGCAAAGCGAAGTCAACCTGCACAACGCAGAAATTGACTTGCAACGCTATCAAATGTTGCTGCAAGAAAACGCAATCGCTGAACAAACTGTAACAACGCAGGAAGCAACAGTAAGAAGTTATCAAGCAGCAGTCGGCGTTAAACAAGCAGCAATCAGACTTGCAAAACAAAATTTGGCTGATACAAATATTTATGCACCAATGAGCGGTCAACTTGGCGTAGATGATGTCGCAGTCGGAACTTTTATTACGGCAGGACAAACTACGCTGGTTTCAATCGGCTCAATCAATCCTGTTTTTGTGCAGTTCACAATTTCGGAAAATGAATATTTAAAATTTATGACAGTGCAATCAATGCAAGCAGATCACAATCCAATGACGGCGACAATCACGCTCACCAATGGCAATGAATATCCATTTGAAGGACGCGTTGTTATGACAGACCGCGAACTTGCAAATAACACAGGTTCATTGGTTATGAAGGCTGTATTTCCTAACCAAAGCGGACTTTTAATGCCGGGAATGTTTGCACGCGTTAAACTCGGCGGCGAAACCATTCCAAATGCAATTTTAGTACCTCAACGCGCTGTTCAGCAACTTTTAGGTAAATCTTTTGTTATGGTTGTTGATGAAAATAACAAATCAAAAGCGCAATCAATCGAACTTGGACAAACTGTCGGCAGTTACTACATAGTTACAAGTGGTTTGACAGGTTCGGAAAAAATTGTTGTCGAAGGATTGACAAATTTGCGTGAAGGCGTTGATCTTGCAATTACTGAGGTCACGGCGGGCGAAATGGGCTTTACAACAGCTAACATTACAACGCCTTTCCAAGCTGAAAACATCAGCGCAGGCGGCACAAATCCAAATTCTCCAACTAATGTAAATCAGCAGTAAGGGATTAAAATCGACCAAAGGGAGATTTTTTATGGCAAAGTTTTTTATTCACAGACCAATTTTTGCGATAGTCATATCGCTGATTATTGTTTTGGTTGGTGTATTGGCAGGGCTACAGCTACCAATCGCGCAGTATCCGCAAATATCACCGCCGACAGTTTCAGTTGGTACAAGCTACACCGGCGCAAATGCCGAAGTTGTCAACCAAACTGTCGCGCAGGTTATTGAAGACCAAGTGAATGGTACTCAAGGTATGGATTATATGTCCTCAAACTCCGACGACACAGGACGCTACAGTCTGTCGGTTGTCTTTGAAGTCGGCACTGACGGCGATATGGACAGCGTTAAAGTTCAAAACAATGTTGCAGTTGCAAATCCAAGTTTACCAAGTTCAGTTCAAAGCGTCGGTGTCACAACGCGTAAAGCCTCAAATGATATGGCTATGATGCTTTCAATGTATAGTCCTGACGGCACTTACGATCCTGCGTTTATGAAAAACTACGCAGATATTTATTTTATGGACGAAGTTAAGCGCGTCAACGGCGTTGGTGATGTCAACATTTT
>CAJOPJ010000075.1 GCA_905236325.1 uncultured Selenomonadaceae bacterium | reverse complement strand
CTAATCCAACGCAGCTTGCCTAAAATTACATCGCTAAGTTCAGGGTGATTAAGAATTTCTGCATAAACGCCGATTGAGGAGCCATGAATTTCAAAAATCGTGCACAGAAAAATCAAAATTCCGCCGATTGTCCAGCGGTAATTAAAAATTTTTTCAATCAAGAAAAATCACCTCAATAGACAAATTTTTTCTGCACAACATAACTGACAAAAAATAAAAATACATCGACAGGCACTTTTACAAAAATTTCAAGTTCGCACTGCGCCAAGTTAAAAATTATTTCAGTTAATGTTGCACTTGCAAAACCTTGCAAAATTGCCAACAAAATATATCGTCGCGCAGATTGTTTGTAATTTCGCTTGCGGTCGAATACAAATAAAAAATTCATTGTGTGGTTATAAATTGCAGAAAAAATTCGCGCAACGACAACTGAAATAAAGACATAATTTTCCTCGCCACGCAAAAGCAAACAAAAAATCTGAAACAGCATTATATCCAAAAAAAATGACGACGCACCGGAAAATGCAAACTTCACAAATGACTTTGGAATTTTATTTAACAAATTTTTCAATCTGTTCATTTTTGTTTGTCCAGTAACAACTTGATTATGTTCAAATTGATTTCAAAATTTTTACGCGCATTTTTTGCTGAAGTATCCAAAATCAAGCCGCAAATAAATGACAAAAATGCCGCTAAACCAATTACGCCACTTGTTATCAAAGTTGGAAAGCGCGGCACCATTGAAGTTTCCAAAAATTCAATGAACACAGGCACAAACAAAAATAGCGCGATAATTAGCAATAAAAGCGACAGCCAGCCAAAAAAACTTAGCGGTCGATAATTTCTATACAAATTAAAAATTGTCATCAAGACTTTTGCGCCGTCAATATAGGTATTCATTGTGCTGACGCTGCCTTCAGGTCTTTCGACAAATCCAACAGGAATAGTTTTAATTACAAAATTTTTATCCAACGCATGAATTGTCATTTCAGTTTCAATTTCAAAACCTTCAGACAAGACAGGAAAACTTTTTGCAAAAAGCGGACTGAATGTGCGGTAACCGGTCATAACGTCCATAACTTTTGGCTTATTAGTTCCATTTGTCCAAAAAGCATTTATGCAGCCGCGCACGATTGAATTTCCAATGCCATGAAAAGCGCGTGTTTCTCTGGAAAAATATTCTTCGCTCAACCTGTCGCCGATAACCATATCAGCTTTGCCTTCCAAAATAATTTCGCACATTTGTTTAGCGTATTTTGAAGGATGAGAGCCATCGCCGTCCACCATTAAATAACAGTCAGCGTCGATGTCGCGGAACATTGAGCGTATAACATTGCCTTTGCCTTGCCTATATTCATGAACTACAATTGCACCGGCTTTTTTTGCAAGTTCTGCTGTATTGTCTGTTGAATTGTTGTCATAAACATAAATAGTAGCTTCAGGCAGCTCGCGCTTGTAATCAGCTACAACTTTTTCAACTGTCATACTTTCATTGTAGCAAGGAATCAGCACGGCAATTTTTTTCTGCATAAATTTTTTCCTCCAAAATTTTCAAATTAAATAAAATTATAAATTTCAAGTCTTTAGCTGTCAATCACCACATACATTAAAAAACCACTCTGCAAAACGCAAAGTGGTCATAACTTTCTTAAGTGGTCGGAGCAACAGGACTTGAACCTGCGGCCTTTTGATCCCAAATCAAACGCTCTAGCCAAACTGAGCTACGCCCCGACGTTATCTATAAAACTTAACCTATTAGCAAATCTTACTGTGCAACCTTCAAAAGTTCTTCATCTTCGTCGGACGCATTAACAACCTCATTCAAAGCCTCAACCAATGCGTCAGCGTCAATTCCGTGCGCCAAGCAACCTTGCTCGATATTTTCAAAATGCGCCGCCGCACAGCCAAGACAACCCATTCCTGCATACATAAAAACCATTGCAGTATCGGGGTAACTTTGGACAACATCAATAATGCTCATGTCTTTTGTAATTGTCATCAAAAAGACCTCCTTAACAAGGTAAGATTATAACACAAAAAAAATAATAGTCAAATGAATTTTCACTGAAAATTTTTTTCTTGCAAGTGCAGGAAATTTTTGTTATAAATTGAATAAGCACTTTAGGAAGTGAAGTAATGAATTTTCATCATGTCAGCGTTATGCCGTCGGAAGTGATTTCTGCGCTGAAAATAAATCCTGCCGGAATTTATTTAGACTGCACGCTTGGCGGCGCAGGTCATTCGCACTTGATTGGCAAAAGTCTTAATCCGCAAGGTTGGCTGATTGGTATTGACAGAGACATGGACGCTTTAACTGCTGCAAAAAATGTTTTGTCAGATTTAAACTGCAAAGTTAATTGCGTTCACGGCAATTTCAGCGAACTGGAAAAAATTTTGGACGACTTGCAGGTTGAAAAAATTGACGGCGCAGTTTTTGACTTAGGCGTTTCTTCACATCAGATTGATACTGCCGAGCGTGGTTTTTCCTACATTCACAACGCAAAACTTGATATGCGCATGGATAGGTCGCAAAGTTTAACTGCCTTTGAGGTCATAAATAGTTACAGCGCAGAAGATCTTGCAAGAATTTTTCATGACTTCGGCGAAGAAAGATTTTCAAAACGCATTGCAACGGCGATTGTTGAAAATCGAAAGACTGCGGCGATTGAAACTACAAGCGACTTGGTGAAAATTATTGAACGCAATGTGCCGCATACTAAAAATGTCGGTCACCCTGCAAAACGCGTCTTTCAGGCAGTGCGAATTGAAGTCAACAATGAACTTGGAATTTTGGAAAGTTCAATTAAGTCGGCAGTGAATCGCCTGAAAATCGGCGGCAGAATTGCAATTATAACTTTTCATTCGCTGGAGGACAGGTTAGTTAAGCAAACATTCAAGAACTTGGCGCAAGATTGTGTTTGCCCAAAAAATTTTCCTGTATGCGTTTGCGGGCACAAGGCAGAAATAAAAATTCTTGGCAAGGCAACTGAAGCTACAGTTCAGGAAGTTGATAAAAATTCACGCGCGAAATCAGCAAAACTTCGCGTGGCAGAAAAAATTATTTGAAGGAGGAATTTTATGGCAACGCGTCAAGCACCACAACTAAAAGTTAAAAGTCGTGCAAATAATTTAAAATACAGCCAAGCGCAGGCGGAAAGAGCGCAATTTCACATAATCAAAGGTCGTCCTAAATTAGATCACCTGCTTAGGTCGCGTTGCAGAATTGCGTTTTTGGTTATTGCGCTTTTGGCAATGGTTGTTGTTGTTCGCAGCGGAATCAGTGCAAGTTGCGGCTATGTGCTTGTTGCAACTCAAACTCAGGCTGAAAATCTTGAACATGAGAATGAACGCTTACGCATTGAAATTGCAAAATTAAAATCGCCAAGTCGAATACAACAAATTGCCGAAGACGAACTCGGAATGACTGTTCCGCGCAGAATGTATTTTTCGCACGAAAATTAAAATAAAAAAACAAAAAAAGCCTCCCAAAGTCGGAGGTTTTTTTGTTAGCAAAATTTATCTGTTAAACATTAAATCTGAAGTAAGTTACATCGCCATCTTGCATAATGTAATCTTTGCCTTCCAATCTGACTAAGCCTTTTTCACGCGCAGCATTGACGCTGCCAAGTTCGACAAGGTCGTTATAATTTACAATTTCGGCGCGAATAAAGCCGCGTTCAATATCGCTGTGAATTTTTCCTGCAGCCTTAACAGCCGGTGTGCCTTTAACAATAGTCCACGCGCGACATTCATCAGGACCGGAAGTCAAAAAAGTCATTAAGCCCAGCAAATCAAATGCCGCGTGAATCAGCCTGTCAAGTCCGGAACTTTCAAGCCCAAGTTCAGCCAAAAATTCATTAGCTTCATCGTCGTCCAATTCAGCAGTTTCAGATTCCACTTTTGCGCAAATAACAACAACCTGTGCGCCTTCAGTTTCAGCCAGATTTTTGACTTTGGCTACATAGGGATTATTTTCTGCGCCGGCGACTTCATCTTCAGAAACATTTGCAACATACAAAGTTGGCTTAAGAGTTAATAAATTTGTTTCGCGAATTGCAAAAATTTCTTCGTCCGAAAGTTCAAGGCTGCGTGCAGTTTTGCCTTCATTGAGTGCGTTTTTAATTTTTTGCATAATGTCATTTTCAATTTTAGCTTCCTTGTTGCCGGATTTTAAAATTTTTGTCAACTTTTCAAGTCGGCGTTCAACAATATCCAAGTCAGCTAAACAAAGTTCAGTCTGTATTGTTTCAATATCGCGCAGTGGATCTATCGTGTTGTCAACGTGAGTTATATTTTCATCTTCAAAACAGCGCACAACATGCGCCACAGCGTCAACCTGTCTGATATGTTCCAAAAATTTATTGCCTAAGCCTTCGCCTTTCGACGCGCCTTTAACAAGTCCGGCAATATCAACAAATCTGACGCTGGCAGGTGTAGTTTTTTTTGAATTGTACATTTTGGTTAAAACTTCCAAGCGTTTATCAGGCACTGCAACAACGCCAACATTCGGCTCAATCGTGCAGAAAGGATAATTCGCAGCCTCTGCGCCGGCTTTTGTTATCGCATTAAACAAAGTCGATTTTCCAACATTAGGCAAGCCGACTATTCCAACTTCCAAATTAGTCATTTGCATTACTCCTTAAAAATTTTTCAAACTCAGATTAAAAATTCTGCCAATATTTTATTTTCCCTGCAAAATTTTTATTTCCATTCACGCAGTTAAGCCACCGTCAACTTTCAAAATTTCGCCGGTTATGAAAGTTGAATTTTCACTTGCCAAAAAATAAATTGCTTTAGCAACTTCTTCAGCTTTACCAATTCTGCCGAGTGGATAAAATTTTTCTAAATCGGCAACAGTTTCGCCGGAATTTTTCAGTTGATTCAAAGTCAGCGGCGTTAAAATATCGCCCGGTGCAACACAATTCACGCGCACGCCCAAACTTGCAAGTTCAAGCGCAAGTGACTTTGTAAAAGCAATCACTGCGCCTTTGGAAGCAGCATACATTGCGCAAAAATAATTTCCGCGCAGTCCGGCATCGCTTGCAATATTTACAATCGTGCCGTGCGTTTTAGTAAGTTCAGGCGCGGCAAATTTCGACATAAAAAAGCTGCCTTTAACATTGGTGTTGAAAATTTTGTCGAAGTCAGATTCAGTCGCCGAAGTTATTGCGCCTTCAAGATAAATTCCGGCGTTGTTTATTAAGACATCGACGCCGCCGAAAGTTTCTAAAGTTTGTTGAATTATATTTTCGCACGCCGAAACTTCGCCGATATTTGCCGAAATAAATTTAAAATTGCCGCGCAGTTCAGATTTTATTTTGTTAAATTTTTCTGCACTGCGACCAATCAAAACGCAATTAAATTTTTCAGCCAAAAAAATTTTAGCCGTCGCAAGTCCAATACCTGAAGTTCCGCCGGTAATTATTGCTGTTTTCAAAAATTTACCTCCGATTGTTCAATTTCGCCATAAAAAATAAATACTTGCCAATTTCTTGAACGCTTAAAGTTATCTGTGACGACACGCCATAAGCCGCAATTTCTTGAGCAATAAAATCAGCTGCGCGTTGTGAATTGCGTTTTGAAAATTTTCTGTCTTGCGGTGTCATTACGCAGAAAATTTGCCGATTTTCCTGCGCAAATTTTTTTGCAATTAACTTCAAGCCGACTTCAGCACTGCGCGTTTGAGCTAAGCCATTAAGTGCGCGGTAGGAATATTTTTCATCAATCGTGCGCTGAAAATTTGTAAGCATATCCCAAGCAGCGGCGTGATTTATCTGCATAATCTCCAGCGGCGCATTAAAATAAATGTAGGTGTTGTCGAAGGCTTTAATATTTTGCATACGCGTATCGCCGTCAGTAACATCAACGCAGTAAGTTTTGCCGTCGTCAAATGTAATTGTATTCCAAATATGCGCATCGCCATTCAATTTGCCGCTGATTCTGCTGACATTAAAACCGCACATTCTGCAAAGCATATAAAACGCGTCGGTATAGCCTTGACAATTTGCCTTGCCGTCAATAAGTGCGCCAATCGCTGTGCAAAAATTTTTAGCCTTGCCGTTCACAGGCGATTTATCATCTTCATCATAGTAAGTCACACGCTGGCAAATTTGATTATAAATATAAAGTTCCTGCGCGATTTCTGAATTTAATTTTTTAGCTTTATTAACAATTTCTGTAGCAATTTTCAATAGCTTGAGTTCTTCATTATCCAACAAAGCCACATCATTTTTCAGATAAGCATTTACAATTTTTATGCTGGGATATTCAACTTCAATATCAAAAACTCTGCGACCGCTGTCGTCATTAAAATGTGAAGTGCGAACCATTGGCGCAGAGGCAATTTTTTCAATAAATTCAGTCGGCTCAGTCAAATTCAAGCCATTTTCCAAAATCACCGGAAAAGTTTTTTTACCCTGCCGCCTGCCTTGTTCAACATAATTCCTAAGTTCAGCATAACTGCTAATGTGCGGAACGCGATTCCAATCATAATTTGCCGCGTATATAATATTTTGACTGCTGAAAATTACCAGCGCAATTATTGTAATCAAAAAATTTTTTATCATTTCGTCACCTTTCAAAAAAAATAGTGGACAGCATTTTTACTGCCCACTACCAAATGAAAATTAATTAAAGTTTAAATTGCGAAATAACATTGTTCATATCTTGCGCCAAATTTGCAAGTGCTTGTGAGGCAGCCGCAATTTCTTGGTTGGACGCTGATTGCGATTCAGTCGAACTTGAGATGCTCTGCGTGCGTTCATTTGTTGCGCGACTTACTCTGTCGATTGAATCTGTCGCTTCAACAATCTTAGTTGCGCCGTTGCTGACTGTGTTCACTGAAGTGTTGATACCGTCAATTTCTTCCTTGATACCGTCAACCATAGACATAATTTCCTTGAACTGAACGCCGACCTCGCGTATTGCCTCTGTACCTGCCTTAACATCTTCAGTGCCGGACTTCATTGACTCAACAGCATCAGCCGTCGCAGTTTGAATACTT
>CAJOPJ010000074.1 GCA_905236325.1 uncultured Selenomonadaceae bacterium | reverse complement strand
GTAACCGTCAAGAGTGAATTGAGCAATTTTCATGAAAAAAAACCTCCTCATTTTTTCGGAACATTAAGGCTTTCAGGTTTTGAGGCGGTTAAGTTGAAATATTTTTCATCTTCCGCTTGAGTCAAAAGTTTAATTGCGGTGCCGGGCGAAATATCTTGCCAAATGTCGTCCGACAAAATAATTTCAAGCCTGTTATTCGGCAAGCCGGTTTTGTATTCCTTGACGCTTTCCAAAATTTGCGTTGCAGAGTCTTTAAGTTCAATATTCATTCTGCCGTCTTTCCTGCAAACTAAAAACAATCTTGGCGTTTCGGGCGCGTTACTTTCAATAATTAGTTTGCAATTTTTAGCTTGTGCTTTTTTGCTGAAAATTCCACTTGTGCCCCATTCCAAGTAGTAAAAAATTTCAGACTTTGGGCGATTGTTTAAAATCAGCGTGCTGGGCTTGGAATACACAGTTGCGCCGTCGGAAAGTTTATATTCGCCAATGACAGTGATATAAAGTTCTTTTTGCGGCAGGTGAGTTTGAGAAATGAAAGTATCTTCGGCGTATTTTTTAGCGTAAATTCTGTTTAGATGACGAGCCTTAGCTTCGTCGATTGTGGCGTAAAGTTCGTCGGAGTTTTCGGGCTTAATTTTGTAGTGAATGAGATAAAGATTTTTCGGCAAAGTTTTTAAAACCAACTTTAAGCCGCCGGTATCAATTTTGGTTTTTGCGGCATCAATTTCGCAAGGCTCTAAGTTTGCAGCGGTGATAATTTCATTGACAACGCCTAAATCTTTTGTCGCGCTGATAATTGCAATTTTCATAACTTCACTTGTCATTGGAATTTCGCAAATTTGTTCAGCACTGTCAGCGCGTTTTAAAATTACGCCGTTGCCGAAAAGTTCATCAATTTTGCTTAAGTCGAAAATTTTTCCTGCCTGAGTTGTGGAAATTTTTTTGTCGTTGGAAACTTCCTTGAACCACAAATCAAAGTCGCCGGTCTTTTGCCAAGTAAAAATTATTTTGCCGCGTTCAACATTGAAATTTAAATTTTTTACAGGTCGCGGCGGAAGTTCAGGTGTTAAGTTGACAGTCAAACCTAAGCTGTATTTCCAACTGCGCTGACTTTTCCAAACTTTGTTGAAGTTTGCCTGTTCAGATTCCTGCAAAAATTTTTCGCGATTGGCAATGGTTTCTTCGGCAGAATAATAAACGCATTGCAGGCGATATTGATATTGCTTGCGATTTTTCACCAACTTATCTACAAAAGGCGCATGAACACAATCAGCAACAACGACGCTGTTACCTGCGCTGTCTGAACGCAAAATTCGCACGCCAAGACAATTATCGGAAGGCAATCGCCAGTTAAATTGACAATAGCCGCCTTCCGTTTTGGCAATAAGTTTATTTGCGTCAAGGTCGCTGTAATGAACTGTGCTACAAGTTACAGGATTGGAAATTGAGCCGAGCCGCACGGCAAAAACTGCGTAGCCATACAGAACGCCGGGTTTAATATCATTATCCTCAACTTCAAATTTGGTAGTATTTTCAACAAGAACGCTGCCGTCGCGGAAAGTTTGTGGTACGCCATCAATTTTTTTTATAACTGTATAGACAACGCCTAAATCTTTATCAGGCTCCCAAGAAATTGTCGCAGTCAAATTGTAAGTTGGCGTTGCAAGGCTTGCTGATTTTGCATTGACAGAAATTTTGCTTAAAATCGACGCGCTGCTTGCAGTTGAATTTTGCGGCTGATTTTCCTTGATGATGGCTGAAACTTTCAAAACTTTTTTCGGCTTGATAAGTCGCAATCTGTCAAGCGCAGGTTTATAGTCTTTAATCTTGCGCAAAATTTCCATGCAAGTATTGACAGCAGTATCCGGCGCAGTCGAAAGGCTCGGCATTTTAGATTCAGCCCACTTGACAAGTTCGCGTTTTTTAAATTCAGACGCAATGCGATTCATTCGCCATTCAATTTTTTTCAAATCCAACGCTTCCGGATTTACAAGTTTAGCTTTAGCAAAAACCTTGATGACTTCGGCGATAACATTTTTAACATCGTCGTCATTTGACTTTGCGCCGCGTTCAACTAAATCCAACAAATTATTTGCGTAGTCAAGATAATAGTTGTAGCGTTTTAATTCGGCGATTGAAAAATCACAAGCCGAACAATGTTCAGCATTTGCAGGAACTTTCTTACCGCACTTTGGACATTCAATATAAAAATGTTCGCCACAAACTTTGCAAACTGCGCGTTCAGCTTCCTCACGCGTTCTAAAATTTTCAAACGCACCACAATTAGCACAAGTCACGCTGAAATAATTTTCAGTCAGATTATCGACAGATTCATAAGGCTCCTTGAGAAGTCCTGCAGCTTTATTATAAAGTGCCGCGCTGAGTTCATAGTTTAGGAAGTTTGGAAAAGTTTTTCTGATGCGATTTATGCAGTTGTCGGCAAAAAATTTATCGCGCTTAAAAATTTCAGGCGCGGCTTTCAACTTAGCAAAAAAATCTGTCAGCTGTTCCAACTTCAGCGAATGATCATATTTAAATCTGTTGTCGTCGGAATTGAAAATTTGCGTTTGCGCCAAATTCAAAAGTGCTTTAATTGACTGCCATTGCGGAATTGGTGCAGAAACTTTTTTAGCTTCCGCACGGAAAATTTCGCGCAAGTCATCGGTATCGCGACGCTTATAAAAATCTGCGTTTGATTCGACTCTGCCTTCAATATTCCAAGCAAGTTCATAAAAGTCGTGAACATTTGCTGACCAAGAAAAATTTTTTGCGTCGGGAACTTTGCGAAATTCAGCAAAATTTTTCTGCAATTCAAACATAACTGAATCAGCAATAAAAAAATTATTCAGCATTGTTGCAATTGAATTTGAAGTTCGCAAAGGTTTAACTTCAAAGCCTTGTTCTTTGTAAGTAGCCTCAATCGTCGCCGTGCTGAGTTTCAGTTTGTCTTTAATATCTTTAATCTGCGCGTGATTAACCTGCAAGATTCCGGAAATATCTCCGCGCTGAATATCAATATAAAGTCGCAATTGTTCAATGCGTTCCAACTTCAGCGCATTGGCTTCGCGTTGGCGCAGTCTTGGATTTTCTATTGTCTGCAAAATATAATCTTCCATCGCCAGTTCAGATTTTATTAAACTAAGCCGCGAGGGATCTACAGTTGTATTTTGTTCCGCAGATAATTTTTTTTTCCATGCTTCATAAGCGGCACGAATTTTTTTCAGGTTGTCGGGCGGATCAAATTCCAAGCCCAGCATTTCAAAAATATTTCGATTAGCCAAAAAAAAAATTCCCTCCTCAAAACATTTCAGTATTTGACAATCTGCAAAAAAATAAAACCTTCTTGCTATTGATTATTACATTTTCTAATTCAAAAAGCAATGGGCGAGGCTCATGCTTTTGCTAGTGATTGAAATTTTTGATAAATTTGACGCAAAATTTTTAGAGGTATATAATTTGCGGAAATTTTTATTGCAGGTGAAAAAAATTTTGTATCCAATCAATCTGAAAATTGAAAATCAAAAATGCGTGGTAATTGGCGGCGGAAAAGTTGCTTACAGAAAAATTTTGCGCTTATTGGATTCCGACGCGAAAGTTGAAGTTATTTCGCCGACAGTTTGCACAGAAATTTTTCAGCTTGCCGAACAAAATAAAATTTCACTGCGACTTGAAAGTTATTCTGCAGAAAAAATTTCAACCGGCTTGATTTTAATTGCCGCGACTGATAATTTTGAACTGAATAAAAAAATTTTAGCCGATGGTCGCGCAAAAAATTTTTTAGTCAATGATGTGGACGGCGACGGCGATTTTTTTGTGCCAAGTAAAATTCAGCGCGGAGATTTTTTGCTGACAATTTCAACCGGCGGAAGTTCACCTGCATTTGCAAAGTTTGTGCGTGAAAATCTTGAAGCTGAATTTGATGAAAATTTCGGCGCAGGTTTAGAAATAATTTCGCGCTATCGGCAGGAAGTTAAAAATATTTTGCAGAATCACGAAGACAGAAAAAAATTTTGGCGTGGAATTTTAACGCCAAGTATGTGGAAACTTCTCAAAAACGGAGAGCTTGAGAAGGCGGAGGGGATTATAAAAAATGCACTTGATAGTGTTGGGGCTGAATTACAAAACAGCACCTGTTGAAGTACGCGAAAAATTTTCAGTCTGTGCAAAGTCAATTAAGCGCGGACTTGAACATCTTGAAGACTACGACGGCTTGAATGAAGCAGTTGTGCTTTCAACTTGCAATCGGAGCGAAATTTATGCAGCTTGCGTGGACGGTTGCGAAAAAAGTTTATATCAATTTGTGAATGACTTAATCGGCGGCGGCACAGAAGAACTTGAACAATATTTTTATAAATTTACAGGCGAAAGTTGCGTTCGACATTTATTCACTGTGACGGCAAGTTTGGATTCACTGGTTTTGGGCGAAGGACAAATTTTGTCGCAAGTCAAGGACGCATACTCAATCGCAAAGTCAGTCGGTGCAACAGGAACAATTTTAAATACGCTTTTCCACAAGGCAATAACTTCCGGCAAAACCGTTCGCACTGAAACAAAAATTGCTTACAATTCAGTTTCAGTCAGTTCTGCGGCGGTTGATTTGGCTGTGGAAAAATTGCAAGGCTTGCAAGATAAATCTGCATTGCTTTTTGGCGCAGGAAAAATGGCTTTTCTCACCGCGCAACATTTGAAAGATCACGGCATGCAAAAAATTTTTGTAGCCAATCACCACATTGAACGCGCTGAAGAAATGGCAGTTAAAATCGGCGGCGAGGCTGTTGCTTGGGAGGACGCACTGCATAAAGCTGACAAGGCAGATATTATCATAACTTCAACCGGCGCACCGCATTATGTTATTAAGCCTTGGCAAACTCAACAGCTTATGACACGTCGTGAAGGTCGCGAAATTATTTTTATTGACATTGCAGTGCCGCGCGATGTGGACCCTGAAGTTGCAAAAATTAAAGGCGTGACGCTTTATAACATTGACGACTTGGAATCTGTTGTTGAATTGAATAAAAAAGCGCGTCGTGAAGAAGCAATTGCCGCTGAAAAAATTGTCGAAGATTTTGTTCAATCGACTATGGAGCGATTTAAATATTTGACTTTTCAGCCGCTCATGGCAGATTTATCAAACCGCGCTGAAAAAATACGCGAACGCGAAATTAAACGCGTGGCACATAAATTTTCCAACTTCACTGACGACGATAAAAAATTAGTTGAACAAATGACTAAAATGATTGTCAGAAAATTGCTGCGTCTGCCAATGATGAAACTCAACGCCTCTGCCGGTACGCGTGATGAAGAATTCTACACAGAAGCAGTACGCGCACTCTTTCGCGAATAAATATGACTACAAAATTTCTGAAGAATTGAAAAAAATTTGTCGGCAAATTAAAATGTCGATAGATTTTAAAAATCATTTAATGAACAAAATAAAAAAAGCTCAAGACTTAGCCTGAGCTTTTTTTTATTTCAATCAAGATTTTTCAGTAAAAAAAATTGGCAGGGGTAGCTGGACTCGAACCAACGCATGCGGGATTCAGAATCCCGTGCCTTACCAACTTGGCGATACCCCTG
>CAJOPJ010000073.1 GCA_905236325.1 uncultured Selenomonadaceae bacterium | reverse complement strand
CCTAAATGGTGGACCCACTTGGACTTGAACCAAGGACCGACCGGTTATGAGCCGGTTGCTCTAACCAACTGAGCTATAGGTCCATTTGCCTGTCGGAATTTGGATTTCAAGACTTAGAAAAATTTGTCACTTGGAGCGGAAAACGAGGCTCGAACTCGCGACCCCCACCTTGGCAAGGTGATGCTCTACCACTGAGCTACTTCCGCGTTTGGAGCGGACAACGAGGCTCGAACTCGCTACCTCAACCTTGGCAAGGTTGCGCTCTACCAGATGAGCTATGTCCGCGTGTCTTGCGTTCTTGACGCTGACAGAGGGGATTATAGTTGTTAAAAATATTTTTGTCAAGTTTTTTTTTATTTTTTGTAAAATTTTTGACAAAGATTTTGCGCTTTAATATAATCAATCTACAAAATATTTTTTTTGGAGGTGGCAGAATGGATTTTGAAAAAAATATTGGCGAAGACTGCGGAGTTTTTGGAATGTACAATTTAAGCGGCGAAGACGTTGCGCAGACAATTTATTATGGACTTTATGCGCTTCAACATCGTGGTCAAGAAAGTGCAGGGATTGCTGTTACTGATACTTTTGCGGCAAAAGGCAAAGTTAAATTGCACAAAGATTTAGGGCGCGTGAATGAAGTTTTTAATGCAGAAAATATTTCAAGGTTGAAAGGCAATCTTGGTGTTGGGCATGTAAGGTATTCCACAGCCGGCGGTTCAACGCGTGAAAATGCACAGCCTTTGGTTTTGGCTTATATTAAAGGCACATTTATGTTGGCACACAATGGCAATTTAACAAATGCGCCAAAACTTCGCAGAGATTTGGCAATGGGTGGCGCAATTTTTCAAACAACTACAGATTCAGAAACTATTGCATATCACATTGCGCGTGAGCGTGTGCGTTCAAAAACTGTTCAAGAAGCTGTTGTTCGTGCGCTGAAAAAAATTCAAGGTTGCTATTCCTGCGTAATTGCAAGTCCGCGCAAATTGATTGGTGCAAGAGATCCTTGGGGCTTTCGTCCGCTGGTTATTGGAAAGTTAGATAACGCTTATATAATTACTTCAGAAACCTGCGCACTTGAATCAATCGACGCAGAATTTGTGCGTGATGTTCGTCCCGGCGAAGTTGTAACAATTTTACCTGACGGCACGATTGAGTCTGATATGTCGCTTGCCTTGCCGGAAGATAAAACTGCGCGTTGCATTTTTGAGTATATTTATTTTTGCAGACCTGATACAAAATTTGATGGCTGGAGTGTTACTCAAGCGCGAATTATTGCAGGAAAAATTTTAGCTAAAAATCACCCTGTCGAAGCTGATTTAGTTGTCGGCGTTCCTGAGTCCGGCAATATGGCGGCGATTGGTTATGCGCAGGAATCCGAAATACCTTATGGCATTGCCTTTACAAAAAATACTTACGTCGGGCGAACTTTCATTAAGCCTAAACAGTCAAGCCGCGTTCAAAGCGTCAAAATCAAGCTAAATGTCCTGCGTGATGTTGTTGAAGGCAAACGCATTGTTATGATTGATGATTCAATCGTGCGCGGAACGACTTCAGATCAAATTGTCGCAATGCTTAGAAACGCCGGCGCAAAGGAAGTTCATATGCGCGTTTCAAGTCCGCCGTTCAGGCATCCTTGCTACTTTGGAATTGATATTCCGAACGAAGAACAACTTATTGCACATAATCGCACTGTTGAGGAAATTTGTAAGTTGATTGGTGCGGATTCACTCGGTTACCTGCCGATTGAAAGTTTAATTGAAATGTCCGGCGGCAGGAAAATTTGCGACGCTTGCTTTAGCGGCAACTATCCAATCGCGCCGCCTAATGAAGATATTCGCGGCGAATTTGAAGTTTAAGGAGGCAAATAAAATGCAAAATTTTTTAAACTTGGCAAAAGAAAGATATTCCTGCAGACAGTTGACTGACAAGCTTGTTGAAACTGAAAAAATCGACAGAATTTTAGCAGCAGCAATCGCGGCACCTACAGCTAAAAATATTCAGCCTTACAAAATCTGGAAAGTCACCTCAGCCGATGGTTTGTCTAAAATTCAAGAAGTCGCAAAGTTTCCTTTCGTCAAGGCAGTCAATTTAGTTTTGGTTGTCGGCGTGAAAAATGAAGACGCATTTATAAGACCTTTCGACAATTTAAATTACGCGCAGATTGACGGTGCGATTGTTGCGACGCATATTATGCTTGCCGTTCAAGCTGAAAATTTAGGCACAACTTGGGTTGGCTACTTCGACGCGCCAAAATTGCAAAATTTAATTCCGGAAATGCAAGGCTATGATTTAATCGCGCTGTTTCCGATTGGCTATCCTGCTGAAAATTCAAGTCCTTCGCCACGACATACAGAGCGTAAAAATATTTCAGAAGCCGTGCAAGAAATTTAAAATGTCGGACGCAACAAAATTACTCGGTCGCGCAGGTGAAAATTTTGCCGCGCAATTTTTATTGGACGAAGGCTACAAAATCATAACGCGCAATTACAGAATCAAAACTGCTGAAATTGATATCATAGCCGAAAAGGACGGCGTGATTGTTTTTGTTGAAGTTAAAACGCGCGAAGATTTAAATCATGGTTTGCCAATGGAGGCTGTTAATAAACGCAAGCAGAAAAAAATTATTGAGGCGGCGCGAGTTTTTCTGCAAAATGAAAGCTATTTTGACTGCGCGTGTAGATTTGATGTTATTGAAGTTTATGCTTTTGGTGAGGTTTTTTCTGCGCACCATATTGAAAATGCTTTTGAAGTTCAATCTGAATTTTGAAACGGAGGAATAAATTTTGTATGCAAGGACTTTTGGCGCAAGCACAATGGGCGTTGACGGCTTGATTATTAAAGTTGAAGTTGACAGCGCAGGCGGTTTGCCCAGCTTTGATGTTGTCGGTTTACCAAGCGGTTCAGTTCGTGAATCAAAAGAACGCGTGCGCACTGCAATAAAAAATTCAGGCTTGCGTATGCGTCCTGAAAAAATTACAGTTAATCTTGCGCCTGCCGAAATCAAAAAAGAAAGTGCAGGGCTTGATTTACCTATTGCGATAGGACTTTTGGCGGCGCAGGGCAGAATTGATTTTGAAAAAATTGCTGATTTTGTTTTTGCCGGTGAACTTTCGCTTGACGGCAAACTTTGTACTGTTAATGGAATTTTGCCAATAACAATCACAGCGCGCGACGCAGGTTTTAAAAAAATTGTCGTTCCGCCGGGCAATGCTAATGAAGCACTATTGGTTGACAGCGTTGAAGTTTTTGCGCCGGAAAGTTTGATTGAATTGGTTGATTTTTTTTCGGAAGAAGGCGAATTGAAACCTGCAACGCCGCAAACTGCCGAAGTTGAGAAAGATTTTATTGAACTTGTGGACGACTTTTCAGATGTTCAAGGTCAATTTATGGCAAAACGCGCATTGGAAGTTGCTGCAGCCGGCGGTCATAATGTTTTAATGGTCGGTGTGCCGGGTAGCGGTAAAACTATGCTTGCCAAGCGCGTCAGTTCAATTTTGCCTGAACTTACGCGTGAAGAGGCATTGGAAGTTACAAAAATTTACAGCGTTGCCGGAAAAATCGGTGCAGGCGGCGGTTTGATAACTAAGCGACCTTTCCAAAATCCAAATCATGACTCCTCAACTGCGGCGATAATCGGCGGCGGTACGATTCCAAAACCCGGACAAGTTACTCTTGCACATCACGGCGTTTTATTTTTAGATGAACTGCCGGAATTTCAAAAAGCTACACTTGAAAGTTTGCGTGAGCCTTTGGAGGAAAGAAAAATTACAATCAGCCGCGTTAATGGCACAATTACTTTTCCTTCAAGCCTGATTTTGATTTGCGCAATGAATCCTTGCCCTTGCGGCTGGTATGGCGATAAAGAACATATCTGCAACTGTTCGACGCTGGAAATTAAACGCTACACGCGCAAACTTTCCGGTCCTTTGTTGGACAGAATTGACATTCACATTCGCGTTCCAAAAGTTAAGTACGAAGATTTAAGTTCAAAACGCAAAGCCGAAACTTCAGCCGAAGTCAGAAAGCGCGTTACTGCGGCGCGTAAAATTCAACTTGAGCGGCTTAGTAAGTACAGGCTTTTTTGCAATGCGCAGATGAATCACGCGATGATTAAGGAACTTTGCATTGTTTCGCCGGAAGCTGAAGATTTGCTTAAGGAAGTTTTTGAAGTTAAAAAACTTTCGGCGCGTTCTTATGACAGAATTATCAAAGTTGCGCGTACTATTGCTGATTTGGACAATGGGGCTGATATAATTTCTGTGCGTCATATTGCCGAAGCTGTTAAATTGCGCGATGATTTAGGTTTTGACAACAGGTGATTTTATTGAAAAAATTTTTGCTTTTAATGTCAATTTTGCTGACTGTCATTATTTGCGGTTGTGGCAAAGATAAAACACTCAGCGCAGAAAATCCTGTGCCTGAAGTTGACAAAGTTGAAGAAATTTTGCAAACAATGACGCTTGAAGAAAAAATCGGTCAAATGATGCTTATTGGCGTTCACGGCTTGGAAGTTGACGCTGATATAAATTTTATGCTGCAAGAATACAGCGTTGGCGGAATTATTTTTTTTGACAGGAATTTGGAAAGCGTCGCGCAGGTTAAAAAATTTACTGCTGACTTGCAAAGTTTATCTGCAAAAATTCCACTGTTCATTGCACTTGATGAAGAAGGCGGACGCGTCGTGCGAATGAAAAATATTTTACCTCCGCCGCCGTCGCAAGAAATTATCGGATCAAGCGGCGATTCAAGCCTTGCAAAAATTCATGCAGTACAAATTGCTAAAAACCTGCGCAATTTTGGAATAAATTTAAATTTTGCGCCGGTTGCCGATGTCGGCAGCAATGATACTCGCAGTTTTGGCAACGACGCAAATATTGTTGCTAAATTTGTTTCACAAGCAGCTCAAGGCTATGAATCTGAAAAATTTTTCTACACGCTGAAACATTTTCCTGGAATTGGCAAAAGTAAAATTGATCCGCACAGTGACATTTCAACAATTGCAGTAAGTCGTGAAATTTTGGACGCTGAAGACTTGCCGCCTTTCAAAAAAATTATTGCCGAACAGGACAATTCAAAATTTATGATTATGGTCGGGCATTTGAAGTACAGCGCACTTGACGCTGAAAATCCTGCAAGCATTTCGCCGAATATTATGACTAAACTTCTGCGCGATGAATTGAATTTTCAAGGCGTGATTATCACTGATGACTTGGAAATGGGCGCAACGGCTAAATATAACACTTTCGATGCGCTTGGAGTTCAGGCTGTTAAAGCCGGCGCAGATATTATTTTGGTTTGCCATGATTATGAACATCAAAAATCGGCTTGCGACGGAATTTTAAATGCAGTTAAAAGCGGAGAAATTTCTGAATCGCGAATTGATGATTCAGTGCGCAGAATTTTGCGAATGAAACTGCATTTGCAGGATTAAACGCGCCATTTTAGCAAAAAAAAACCTCCACTTGGGAGGTTAATTTTTTTTATTTTAAACTGCTGCCAATTCTTCCTGAGTTAATGACTGCAAACCTTTTGATTTTAAAGTTTGCTCGGCTGATTTTGTATCCTTCACTCGGAAAATCATATAAGCATTTTGTTTTCCTGCGAAAGCGTACATATATTCAATATTGATGTTTGAATCGCTGAACGCCTGCAAAAGTTTATTCAAGCTGCCTGTTTCGTCCGAAATTTTAAAAGCCAAAACCGGCGTGACTGACGCTACAAAATTTTCTTCCTTAAGTACATTTGTAGCTTCATAAACATCATTAACCAACATTCTGACAATACCAAATTCACTGGTATCGGCAAGACTAAGTGCGCGAATATTAACATTTTGTTTTGCCAAAACTTCAGTCAATTTATTCAAAGTGCCGGGCTTATTTTCCAAAAAAACCGAAACTTGATTAACGCTCATTAAAATCGCCTCCAATTTCAATTTGATTTTTAAGCCAATATAAAAAAATATTGTCTAGAAAATTTGTATTCAAATTTGATACAAATGCTGTGAAAATTTTTAATTGTTTTATGCTAAATCTTTCTCTTGTCAATAACCCTGACAGCCTTGCCTTCGCTGCGTGTGATAGTTTTCGGAGCAACCAATGTAACTTTAGCTTTAATACCAAGCATTGACTTTAAGCCGTCCTCAAGAATTTTCTTACGCGCCTGAATTTCGCCAACATTATCTGTAAACATATCCGGCGTCATTTCAACATTGATGTCGAAGGTATCGGTATTATTCACGCGGTCAACAATAATTTGATAATTTGCCGCGTAGCCGTTGTTAAGCAGAACAGTTTCAATCTGGCTTGGGAATACATTAACGCCGCGAATAATCAGCATATCATCCGAGCGACCTTTAGGTTTCGCCATCCTTATGTGCGTTCTGCCGCAGGAGCATTGTTCACGCGTCAAAGTGCAAATGTCGCGCGTGCGGTATCTCAAAAGTGGAAATGCTTGTTTATCCAACGAAGTGAAAACCAATTCGACCTGTGAACCTTCAGGCAAAACTTCGCCTGTGTCAGGGTCGATAATTTCTGCAATGAAGTGATCTTCATTGATATGCATACCGTGCTGTTCCGAACATTCAAATGAAACGCCGGGACCGGAAATTTCTGTCAAGCCGTAAATGTCATACGCTTTAATGCCTAAAGTTTTTTCAATGTCGCGACGCATTTCTTCAGACCACGCCTCCGCACCAAAAATTCCTGCCTTCAGCGGAATATCTTCAGGCTTGTAGCCCATTTCGCGCATTGATTCACCAAGATAAGCAGCATAACTCGGCGTG
>CAJOPJ010000072.1 GCA_905236325.1 uncultured Selenomonadaceae bacterium | reverse complement strand
TTTTCACAATACTTCAATGACTTCAATTTTATCAGCGAAATTGTGCGTGGTACGCCTACAAATATGTTTATGACTTATGCGCAAGCAGTTTGGCATCCTGCGATAGTTTTTCGTCCGGCGCAACTTGCCTATCTGTTTACAGATGTTGGTTCAGGACTTGGATTTTTTTGGGCAAGCAGACAAATAATTTTGCTTTTAATCAGCTTTGAATTTGCAAGAATTTTTCTTTCAGCAAATAAAAAATTATCATTACTCTGGGCAATAATGATTGGCTTTTCGCCTTTTGTTCAATGGTGGTTTTGCGCAGTAAGTACGCCGGAAATTTTAGCTGCAGGTCAAGGCGTTGTAATTTGTTGGAAAAAATATCTTGAACTTGAAGGCGAGCGAAACAGATTTAAATTTGGCGTTGGATTTTTATTTTGCAGCGGAGTTTTTATTTTTGGAATTTATCCTGCTTGGCAAGTGCCTTTTGGCTATTTATTTTTATTTTGCTTAATTGCTGTGTCACTTGAAAGCTCCAATGCGCTGAAAAGTCTTTGGCGTGACAAATTTTTCTGGCTTGTCGGAATTTTTATAACACTTGCGCCGATTGTTCACGCAGTTTACAGTTCAGCAGATATGATTCAAGCGCAAATGTCAACTGAATATCCTGGCAGGAGATTTTCAGTCGGCGGCGGCTTAGATTTTTTTACAACGCTTGAAGTTATCCTGTTTTCCGGAATTGATGTAATTTTGCCTTTTAAAGCATTGGTTGGAAATTTGAATAACTGCGAAGCGGCAACTTTTTTAACGCTGTCGCCGCTTGGAATTTTAATTTTCCTGTACCTGCGCTTCAAAGGTCAAAAAGATTTGCTTATGACTTTAATTTTTTCGCTGACAATTTTGTTCACGCTTTGGGAATTTATTTCAATTCCTGAATGGCTTGCAAAATATAGTTTCATGAGTATGACTGTAGCCAATAGATTACGCAGTGCAATAGATTTTGCACAACTTGTGATTTTGTTTCGAGGTTTGGCTTTGCTGAAAAATTTTCCCAGTCGCACTTTAAAAATAATTTTGTCGGCGATAATTTCAACTTTGTCAATTCTTGGCATTTATGCTTATCTAACTGATTTGGGGATAACAGATTGGTTCAATATCAAAAAAATTTTGGCAGTGTATGCCTTCATTTCGATAAGTGTATTTATCATCTTGTCTGAATTGAACAAAAAAAATTTTGCAATCTTGGCAATTATGATGCTTTCAATTGGCGCGACAATCAATCCAATTAACACAGGCGTTGGTGTGATTTATAAAATGCCTGTCGGTCAAAAAATTGCGGAAATTGTTCAGCAAGATAAATCTGCGTTGTGGATTGTGGAAAGCGACGGCTTTATCAGAAATAATTTTCCAATAATGTTTGGCGCAAGAACAATTAACAGTGATAATGTTTATCCTGCATTGGAACGCTGGAAAAAATTGGATCCAACCGGCGAAAGTTTTAAAATCTATAACCGATATGCGCACATCATTGTGACTTTTCAAAATGATGCACCAACAAATTTTTCCACAACAGGCATTGATTTTTTCAATTTAAATTTAAATCCTGCCGACTTGGCAACGCTTGAAGTTAAATACATTTTCAGCAATAATGGCGAACTTGAAAATTTTTCCACACCAAAAATTAAAATACAAAAAATTTATGATGACGCAGGCAGTTTTATTTATCAAATCAGTTATGCTTAAAGTACATTGAATACATAGCTTGTAAACTTTGCAGAAATAGTTTTGGCGTGCTATAATTAGCGCGCTTTTTTAATGTAGATATTTTGGAGGGTTATTGATGAAGTCAGAGTTTACGCTGAAACTTGAGCGTTGCAAAGGTTGCGGAATCTGCGTAGCTTTTTGTCCGAAAAAAGTTTTGGAAATAGACACACTCGGCAAAGTTGTCGTTGCGCGTCCTGAAGATTGTATTGCGTGCGGACAGTGTGAGCTTCGCTGCCCGGACTACGCAATTTTTGTTGATAAGTTAAAGGAGGCGGCAAAATGAGCGCAAGACTTATGCAAGGCAATGAGGCTGTGGCTGAAGGCGCAATAGCCGCAGGAGTCAGATTTTTCGGCGGCTATCCAATTACGCCGTCAACTGAAATTGCCGAAATGATGGCTAAACTTCTGCCAAAAGTCGGCGGAACTTTTATACAAATGGAAGATGAAATTGCAAGCATGGGCGTAATTTTAGGCGCGTCGCTTGCCGGCAAAAAAGTTTTAACTGCCTCAAGTGGTCCCGGAATTTCTTTAAAGCAGGAACTTATCGGCTACGCTTCTGCAACAGAAATTCCTGCAGTAATTGTAAATGTTCAACGCGTCGGTCCTTCGACAGGTCAACCTACTGCGCCAAGTCAAGGCGATGTTATGCAGGCGCGTTGGGGAACTCACGGCGACCATTCAATTATTGCAATCAGTCCTTGGAGTGTTCGTGAGGCTTTTGATTTAACAATTAAATCTGTCAACTACGCCGAGCGCTTCCGTGTGCCGGTTATTTTGCTTATGGATGAAATTGTCGGTCACCTGCGCGAAAATGTCGAACTTCCTGCCGAAAATGAAATTGAAATTTATCCGCGCCGCGCTCCAAAAATTTCACGCGCTGAAGGCTATGAACCTTACGCGCCTGATGAAGATTTAGTGCCAAACATTGCAAACTTTGGCGAAGGCTATCATGTCCATGTCACAGGCTTAATTCATGATGAAACAGGTTTCCCTGTCGGCAGTCCAAAAGTTACTGAAGATTCAATTCGCCGAATGCATGAAAAAATTGAACGCGCTGCCGATGAAATTATTGAAGTTCAGCAGGAATTTATGGACGACGCTGAATTTGCAGTTGTGGCGTTCGGCGGAACGGCTAGGACTGCTTATGAAGCTGTTTTAAATGCTCGTGCTAAAGGCTTGAAAGTCGGCTTTGTCAGACTGATAACAATTTGGCCTTTCGCAGATAAAATTATTGCCCAGCTTGCTAAAAAAGTGCGTGGCATTTTGGTTGCAGAGTTAAACTATGGACAGCTTGTCGGCGAAGTTCAACGCGCTGCGAACGGTGCTTGCCTTGTAAAACTTTGCAGAAAATATGACATGACAATTTTTGAACCTGAAGAAATTTTAGCGTCGATTGAAAATTTGGTTGCGGAGGTGAAATAATGGAAACGCGCAGTTATGAAAAATATTTTAGGCAGAATCGCTTGCCACACTTGTGGTGTCCTGGTTGCGGAAATGGCATTGCAATGAAGGCGATTGTTCAAGCTATCGAACACAAGGAAGGTTGGACTCAGGATAATACAATTATAGTTTCAGGAATCGGTTGCAGTTCGCGTGCCTCAGGCTACATGGACTTTGACACGCTCCACACGGCGCACGGTCGCGCAATTCCATTCGCCACAGGTATTAAAATGGCTAATCCTGAACTGAATGTTGTTGTTATCACCGGCGACGGAGACTGCACAGCTATTGGCGGAAATCATTTTATTCATGGTTGCCGCCGAAATGTTGACTTGACTGTGATTTTGTTCAACAACAATATTTATGGTATGACAGGCGGTCAAGCTTCGCCAATGACTCCACTTGGCAAAAAAGCTACTACTGCGCCTTATGGTTCGATTGACAGACCTTTCGACGCGTGCAAACTTGCTGAGGCTGCCGGCGCGACTTATGTTGCGCGTTCGACTGCCTTTCATGTTCAGCATTTGGTGAAAATGATTGAGGACGGAATGGACTGCAAGGGCTTTTCATTTATTGAGGCTATGGTGCAATGTCCAACGGCTTATGGTCGCAGAAATAAAATTGGCGAACCTGCAAAGATGATGGCTTGGATGCGCGATAACGCAGTTATGAAAAATGCTTGGGATAAATTGCCTGACGATAAAAAGACTGCTGAAAAATTTCCAATCGGACTTTTCTACAAAGCTGAAACTGAAACTTATGATTCGGCTTATCACAGAATACAAGAAATGGCAGGTGTTACGGCGTGAGGAAACAATTAAGACTTTCAGGTAGCGGCGGACAAGGCGTAATAACTGCCGCAATAATTTTAGCTGAAGCGGCAGTTGCAGAAGGTAAACAAGCTGTTCAATCTCAATCTTACGGACCGGAAGCACGCGGCGGTGCCTCAAAGTCCGAAGTTATCATTGACGACAAACAAATTTTTCATCCGCATGTAAAAAATCCTGACTTTGTTTTGGCAATGACGCAAAAAGCAGCGGATAAATATTTTTCAGATTTAAATCCTGAAGGCATCTTGATTTTGGACGACGATTTAGTTCCAAATTCGCCCGACTTCAAAAATATAATACGCGTGCCGATTACAAAGTTAGCTGTGGAAAAAGTCGGCAAAACTTTATTTGCAAATATTGTCGCGTTGGGCGTTTTGGCAAAAATTACAAAATTGGTTGACTTTGAAACAATAAAAAAATCAGTAGCTAACCGCGTACCGCCCGCAACAGTCGAACAAAATATGTTGGCACTTCAAATTGGTTTTGATTCGGTGGAATAATGAACAAAGCATTTTATGACAACGAACGCGAAATTGATTTGACAGAACAGCGCGGACTTTATAAGCGCGAAAAAAAAATAATTCCGGCTAGAATCGGAATTTTTTTTGCGTGCATTTTAGCGTTAGGTTTCGGCTGGCATTTTAATTATCACAATGCATATTTAGGCGCAACAATCTTGGCTATGATTTTTATCAGGCTGGTAAGTTATCACAATGAACTTAAACATCGGCAGAGATTTATAATCAGCCGGCTGAATGTTTTAAATTCCTACATTGTGCGCGAGCGTGGAACTTGGCGAAAGCGTTCTCAAACCGGCGAAGTTTATTTAAAAAATGACAGACCGCAAGATGTAGATTTGCATATTTTCGGCAAAGGTTCAATTTTTCAGTACATTTGTGCGGCGCGGACAAAGCGCGGTCGCGACAGATTAGCAGAAGCTCTTTCGCCTGAGCCACCAAATTTTGCAGAAGTCAGAGTGCGTCAGCGCGGCGTAGCTGAACTTTTGCAAAGACCGAGATTGTCGCTGGACTTAGAAGCCTACGCAAGACTTATGCCTGATAACCACGACACAACAGAATTGATTCAGTCGGTCGAAGAAAAAATTCCGCGCTTGGAAAAAATATTTTATCTGCGATTTTTGCCGCTGCCGCTTTTGATAATTGCAATTTTCTTGGCAAGTCGCGGAGTCATTGAGCCATTTGAAGTTTCAATTGTGCCGCTTGCGTCACTGATAATTGCGGCGGTAACGCTGACCAAAACTCATGAACTTTTACAGCCGTTGCAAAAATTTTCAAAAGAACTTCGACTTTATCACGCAATTTTTTTAAGGCTTGAATCGACAGATTTTAATTCAAGCACAATGCGGCAAATTCGCAACACCTTGACGCAGGACGTTTCGGCGGCGGAAAAATTAAAAATGCTGTCGCTAATTGCAAAAATTTCTGACGCAAGACGCAATCCAATGTTCTACATTTTAGGAAATGGACTTTTTCTGCTGGACTTTTTTTGCGCAGCTGAATTTTTAAGTTGGCGAAAAACTGCGGCGCGTCATTTGCATAAATGGCTTGACGCATGGTCGGAAGCAGAAGTTTTGATGTCGCTTGCCTCAATCGGACAAACGCGCACGACTTATTGTTTTCCAACTTTGCTTGAAGATGAATCTCCGCGCATTGAAGCTAAAAAACTTTCCGGACTTTTAATTGCCGAAAAGCACGCAGTCGAAAATGATGTTGATTTACACGCCGGCACAACAATTATCACCGGTGCGAATATGAGCGGCAAGACAACTTGGATGCGGACTTTGGCTGGTACAGTTATGTTGGCTTATTCAGGTGCGCCTGTTTGCGCGGAAAGTTTTTCTGTCAGCAAGATGGCGATTTTTACTTCAATACGCGTCAATGATGATTTAAGTCAAGGTTTAAGTTCTTTTTACGCTGAACTTTTGCGCATTAAAAGCATGATTGAGTATGGCAAAAAAAATCTGCCTATGCTGGTTTGCGTGGACGAAATTTTTAAAGGCACAAATGAACTTGACAGAATTGTTGGCGCGAAAGAAGCAATTAAACGCTTGACTACCGACAAAAATATCACATTGGTTACAACGCACGACTTTGAACTTTGCGACTTGCCTTTTGTTCACAACGCACATTTTGAGGAACATTATGAGGACGACAAAATAAAATTCGACTTCAAATTGCGCGAAGGCAGAACGCAAACTACCAATGCAAAATATTTACTTAGATTGGTGGGAATTTTGGTTGACGATTGAAAAATTTAACTGCAATGGCTGCGGACTTTGTTGCCGAAATGTAGATAAATCTTTCCTAACTGTTGACTTTGACAGAGGCGACGGCGTTTGCAAAAATTTGAACCTTGAAACCAATCTTTGCAAAATTTATTATCAGCGACCGATTGTCTGCAATGTTGATGCTTATTATGATAAATTTTTGTCGAACTTAATGAGCCGCGAAGATTTCCACAATTTAAATTACAAAGTTTGCGAAAAATTAAAAAAGCGCGAAGGTTTAATTCCTCCGCGCTGATTTTTTTTATTTATTTTTGAAAAATTTGTTCATCAACCCAAGTTGAAACTGCGTCCGAATCTTGCTCCATTACAAAAACCAGTTCGCTGATTAAAATTTGCCTTGCCAAGTCTAAAATCCTGCGTTCGCCGCTGGAAAGTTTTTTCTTGAGGTTTTGGCGTTCAAGATTCCTTGCAACCGTCGCAACATCTAAAATATTGCCGGTTTTCATTTTATCAAGGTTTGCGTGGTATCTTTTGTTCCAACTGCCAACTGCGCGTTCTGCTTCTGCCGATAAAGTATCTGCAACTTCCGGCAGTTTATTTTTATCTATAATGTCGCGCAGTCCGATTTCTTCAACTTTATCGACCGGCAGCATAAGTTTCAGATTGCCGAGCGGCAGTCGCAGTACATAGTAGGAATTTTTTGTGCCCTCGACCTCTTGCTCCTCAATGCCAACAATTTCTCCTGCGCCGTGCATTGGATAAACTATTCTTTTGCCAATATTCATCTCACGCCACCCCCCGATGGTAATTAAAAATTGCAGAATCATTCTGCTTTAGTCGAACGCAAAAATAACTGCGTCAACTGTTCTTTAGGTTCTGCGCCTTCGTGCAAGATTTTATAAACTGCGCGACTTATTGGCAATTCAACGCCTGTTGCTTTTGAAAGTTCCATCAAGGCTTTTACAGTTTCAACTCCTTCAGCTAATTTATTGAACTTTGCGCCGGTGACAAAATTTTCGCCGAACCTGCGATTGTGACTGAACTCAGAAAACAAAGTTGCCTCATAGTCGCCCAAGTGACTTAAGCCATAAACAGTCATTTTTTCGCCGCCGAGTGCTTCAATAAGCCTTGAAAGTTCAGCAGTTCCACGCGCCATTAACGCGCCTTTCAAGCCGGTTAAGTCCAAGCCATCCAACATACCAGCCGCCAAGCCGACAACATTTTTTGCTGCCGCGCCAATTTCCGTGCCGATTAAATCTTTGCCATAATAAAACCTGACAAGCGGACTTTTGAAAATTTCCACAAGTTCGCGCGTCAAAATTTCGTCCGCCGAAGACATAACCATGCAGTTTGGGATTCCGCGCACAAAATCTTGTACATGACCCGGTCCAACCCAAACCGCAACCTTGCCCAGCATTTTCAGTTCGACAAAAATTTCTGTTAACCTTTTTCCTGTTCCACATTCTAAACCTTTCATGCAGAAAACAAATTTTTTCTCACGCAGGTTGAGTTGCAAATTTTTTATTTCCTGCAGAAGACCACGCAGATTTTGTGCGCCGACGGAAATTATTACAACTTCAGCTGATTCAACAGATAAAAATAAATCTGTCGAAATTTTGACAGATTCAGGCAAAGTTAAATAGGCATTTTTGCGTGTCGCCGAAAGTTCTTGTAAAGTTGCGGAATTTTTGCGCCCATACAAAGTAACTTCGTGACCAATTCTGTCGGCGTGCCAAGCGTGAAAACTTCCCCACCTGCCACAACCGATAACAGTAATTTTCATTTAAAACCTCCAGTGAATAATTCCGGCGTTAAAGTTATCTTTTCAGTTTGCATAAATGCGTCGATTAAAAACAACAATTCTGAATTTGCAGTTGAATTTTCGCTAAATTGAATTTTATTTTCCTGCAAAAAATTGCGCTTGAAAAACTTAGTGCGCAGTGAATTGTTAATTTGTTCAGTTGTCAGCAAATTTATTTTTGAATTGTTATCAAGTTCAATATTTTGGCTTTCAGCAAGATTATAAAATGCTTCATCGACTTTGACGGCAAATTTTTTGTTCGGAATTGCAGGAAAACTCATTGCGCCTGAATTGTCCTCTGCAAAAAATCTTGTCGCGCAAATTATTTTGGGACCAATCGCGGAATAATTTCTGCTAACGCCGATATTGTTATCATTTGCAGGAGTTTCAAGACCTTTTGCCCAAGCAGTTGCAAAAACCGAAGTCGCGTGACTTAAAATAAAATCTTTACCTGTCAAAAATTGAACATAATCGCCGCGTGCAATTTCTAAACCAAGATTCCACGCTTGAAATTTATTTGTTTTTGTATCGACAAGTCGCACGCTGACATTTGGTTGAGTACAAAATTGCCTGTAAAAATTGCCGCTGCCGTCCGAACTTGCGTCCACAATTACAACTTCATAGTCGCGCAACATTTGTGCAAAAATACTGCCGATTGTTTGGTTCACCGGCGAATTGTTTTCAACAAACAAAATTATCGACAGTGCAGGCGCAAATGCCTCACGAAAGCTTTTTGCGTGCAAGGAAGGTATTTTTATCCAACTGTCCGGCACAATATCATCATAACCAAGATTGTAATGAAATGGATAGGGCGCACAGACTTTTTTGTCAGGATTTTGATTAAGCCACGCGCCCCACCATGCAAAAGTGCCATTTGAAATAATGTTGTGCTTGCAAAGCGTCATCAAGTAAAGTTCTTCATAATCATGTTCGCAGCCTTCGACAAATTCACAAGGCACATCAAAATGTAAATTTTCACGCGCCCAATCAACTTCATTTGAAAAAACAAAAAGCGTCATTTCAGGACAAGATTTTTTCAGTTCAGCCACACAATTTTGATAATATTCTTCCGACAGCAAACCAAAATATGAACGCATACTGTACATTCCAAAATCGCCACGCCGAACATGCAAACTGACTGCACATTCAGTTGACAGGATTTTTGTTTTCCAAGACTGCGCTACCTTGCCGAGTGGACTTTTCAGCGTAAATTCCTGCAACAGAACATTGCGAATGTCAGCAAAATATTTTTCACTTTCCCACCAGTCATCAAGATAAACATTGTCCGGCAAATTCAAAATGTTTGGATTGAAACTGCCGGGCGTATTTGCAGGGAATCTAGTGACGCGCTGACATTTTGCAATATCTTCCTGCGTCGCAAAATTTTCTTGAATATTAAAGACATTTAATTTGTATGAGGCAATGCTTTGAGGATTTGGATTTGCGGAAGAATTATTCAACTTCAAAATTGTATTGTGCTTATAAGCCAATCGACGCGCCGACGCATATTGAAACATCTGATTGCCTAAGCCATTACCAACAATTACAACTATCATTAAATCACTTCCTACATTTATTTCATTGTTCCGACAAACGCACTTTGAATAAAAATGATTTTTTTAGTTTGCATAAATGCCTCCGTCAGAAAAATTATTTCAGTATCCCCCCCCCCTGGATATTATTTTTGAACTTTATTTTGTTGTCGAGCAAAAATCTGCGCTTGAAAAACTTGGTGCTTAGTGACAGGTTTATTTTTTGCATGGCAAGTGAAATCAATTTCTGGGCGAGGCTGATTTTGACATTGAAAACCGGTGGCAATTTTTGAAAAACTTCATCAACCTGCAAGCTGAATTTCTTTTCCGGCAACAAGCCTAAAGTAATTTGTCCTGCGTCATCTTGCACAAAATATTGACTGCTGCAAGCAATATCTGCGCCAATGTCATGAAAATTGGCATTATTGATATAGGTTGTGCGACTTTGGAAATTGTTTTTGTAGTCGTCGTCCCAAGCAACAAAAAGCAGATTTATTGCATTGGGCGAAATGATATTTTTGCTTGTCAGGAATAGGACATAATCGCCGGCTGCACATTCCAAGCCAAGATTGTATGCAGTAAATTTATTTGTGCCGTGTTCAAGCTGCAGGAATTTTACATTTTCGCGCACTGCAAGTTGTCTGCAGAAATTGCCGCTGCCGTCCGTTGTGCCGTCCAGAATTACAATTTCATAATCACCGTGCAACTGATACAAAAGGCTGTTTGCAGAGGCAATTAAATTTGGCGTGTTGTCTTCAATGTAGTAAATTATCGACAACGCAGGCGAAAAATTATCTCTATGCGCCTTTGACCAATCGACAGGAATTTTTATCCAGCTTTGGGGAATGATTGTATCGCCGCCCCAAGCCCAATGCCAAAACCATTTTTCCGGCGCGAAGACTTTTTTATCAGGCTTATTATCCAACCACGCACCCCACCACGCGAAAGTACCATTTGACACGATGTGATGATTGCAAAGGCTCATCAGATGCATATCTTCATAGTTGTGGGCGCAACCTTCAACAAATTCAGTTGGCACGCCGAAGTTCCAATTTGCCTTAACAAAATTCAAGTCGTCCGAAAAGACAAACGCTGTCAGGTTTGGATTAGTTTTTTTCAATTCAGCTAAGGCAGTTTTATAATAGCTTAACGGCAAGGAGCCTAAGCTCCAGCGTGCTGAATAGCTTGTATAATCGCCGCGCCTGATATGAATTGAAACTGCACATTCAGTTGACAGGATTTTTGTTTTCCAAGATTCAGCTACCTTGCCGAGTGGATTTTTCAGCGTAAATTCTGCGCGTATTATGTCAGCTATTGATTCAAAATATTTTTCACTTTGCGCACCGAATGCGATATGAATATTATCCGGCAAGTCCAAGTATTCCGGCTGAAAAACTCCGACAAATTTGTTTAAATCTTCCTCAACAAGCGGCAGGGAGTTTATTTCAGCTTCAGTAGCCATAGTTGCTGTGATATTGAGATTGGCTATTGAGAAGTCAGAATGATAATAATTTTTGTCCTTGAAAATGCTGCCCATTTCCAACTTCAATTCAGTGTTGTGTTTATGTGCAAGGTACCTGCCGAAAGCGTAGGCAAACATTTGATTGCCGAGACCGCCGTCGATTTTTGCAATTATCAAATTAAATCCTCCCACAAGACTTTATCTTCGACTGAAATATCTTCGCCGAGTTGGACTTCAATAATTTTTAAATCTGTATCGGCAATGACTGTGTGCTTCATTCCGGCAGGAATTTCAATGACATTGCCTGCTGAGACATTTTTAACTTCGCCGTCCAGAATTACACGACCTTTGCCTTGTGTGATTGTCCAAACTTCGTTGCGGCGTTCGTGGCTGTGGTAGCGCATTCTTGCACCGGCAGTTAAAATGACTTTAATTGTCAAGCTGTGATTATCTGAATCAATGACTGTGTAAGTTCCCCACGACTTTTCGGCAAATCTAATCGGTTCGTGAATTTTTTCTGCAATTGGCTTTATGTAGCTGGATTGGGTTTTATCAGCAATTAAAATGCCGTCCGCACTTGCCGCCACTACAATATCCTTGATACCCATTGCCACGACAGGCAAATCAGTTTCATTGATGACGTGGGAATTTTCACAAGTCGAATCAAAATAAACCTTGCCGACAGAATGTTCCTGCATAACCTCAGTTAGCGTGTTCCAAGTGCCTACATCTTTCCATTCGCCATTGTAGCGCACGACTTTAATATTTTTTTCGTGCTCTGAAACTGCGTAGTCAAAGCTGATATCCGGCAATTCAGAATAGTTATTCAGCAAGTCAGCGTAATTATCTGTCTGCAGGAGTTCGCGCGACTTTTTCAGCAGGTAGGACAGTTTGCAGGCAAATACGCCGCCGTTCCAAAGTCCTCCGCGATGAATGTATTTTCGCGCTGATTCAGCGTCTGGCTTTTCCTTGAACTCCAAAACTTGACTGACATTATCTTTCGACGCAGGAATTATGTAACCATACTTTTCACTGGCGTAAGTTGGCTTTATTCCGAGCAAGATTAAATTTGCGGCTGATTTTTTTATCAAACTTGCCATTGTTTCAAACTGTGCAAAGAAATCTTCCTCAACATAGGGGTCTATCGGGCATATTATTATTGGTTCATCAGCGGAGATGTTTTTGGTTTTTAGAAACGCGGCTGTCAGCGCGATTGCGGGGAATGTGTTTCTCCGGCAGGGTTCTGCTGAAATTGCGACTTCAGAATCAACATATTTGCGTAAGATTTTTTCCTGTGCTTTTGAGGTTGAAACTGTTATTGCCGCGTTGGGAAAGTTATTTTTAATCTGCCTGAAGACGCGCTGTAGCATTGATTCGTGCTTGGTGCCGTGTTCAAAGATTTTTATAAATTGCTTTGCGCGTATTTCGTTCGACAATGGAAATAATCTTTTGCCACTACCGCCTGAAAGTAAAACTATCTGCATTAAAATGACATCCTAACTTAATTCAAGTTATGCTAACTTAATTCAACCTATGTTTGGATATTCGACATTGAGCAGTTTTTTCCTGCAAATTGTGCTATAATTAGCTAATTTTATTTAAAAAAGCGCAGGTGTTTATCATTGACTGAAATTGATTTTGCAAAAAAAATCGCCGCGCTTGGCGGCAGTGTTTATTTGGTTGGCGGCGCAGTTCGTGACAAGATTAGGCAAGTCAAAGCGCACGATAGAGATTATTGCATTTGTGGGCTTGCTGAAGATATTTTTGCTGAAAATTTTCCTGATGCGCTTAAATTTGGCAAGCGTTTTCCGGTCTACTCAGTCGAGATTGGCGGTGTTATGTGCGAAGTTGCTTTTGCGCGAACTGAAACTAAAATCAGTGCAGGTTACAAAGGCTTTTCAGTCAATTTTGAGCCGAGCGTCACGATTGAGGAAGATTTATTCCGCCGCGACACGACTATTAATGCTATGGCTATCAATCTCCTAACCGGCGCACTTATCGACCCATTCGGCGGAAAGGCTGATATTCACTCCGGAATAATACGCGCTGTTTCAAGGCACTTCACTGAAGACCCTGTACGCGCTTTACGCGCCGCAAGACAAGCCGCGCAGTTCAATTTTGACATTACGCCGCAAACTTTGTCTGCAATGAACGCCTGTAGGACTGAACTTTCAACCGAGCCGCGCGAAAGAATCTTTGCTGAACTCGTACACGCGCTGAATACTCCTGTGCCTTCAAAATTCTTCCGCAGTCTTGAACTTGCTAACCTGCTTGAAGTTACCTTTCCTGAAATTGCTAATCTGCGCGGTAAAATTCAATCAAAAACCTTCCACCCTGAAGGCGACGCTTATGAACATTCCTTGCAGATTCTGGACGCAGTTTCTGAAGTCAATCCAAAGCCTGAAATCAGATTTGCGGCTTTAATGCACGACATTGGCAAGGGCTTAACTCCGCAGGAAATGTTGCCTCACCACTATGAACACGAAAGGCGCGGTTTGGAGGTTTTTCAGCAGATTTGTAAGTCGCTGCCTGTGCCGAATGACTGGAAAAAAATCACTGCTTTTGTCATCAAAGAGCATATGCGTGCGCCGATGTTTGCTAAAGCCGGCAAAATTACTGCTTTTTTAATGCGCTTGCATAGTTCAAAAATTTCAGTTGCAGATTTTAATGATATCATTCGCGCTGACAATCACGGCTTGCCTGAGTACTTGGAGCGGGCTGAGTTTTTCATTGCTGAGTTTTTAAAAATCAATGGCAATGACGCGCCAATCAACCTGAAAGGTCCTGAAATTGGTAATTGGATTTTTGAACAGCGTATCAAAACTTACACAAATTTAAAAAAACTCAGTAACTTCTGTTAAACGCAGTACCTTGTACACCGAGCGTATTTGTTAAGTCATAGGAGCGGACGGCGTTATTTTGTCTGCGCGATTTGTTCAGCCACGCACGCGCTTTGTACATAATTTCCCTGTCCAATGGCTTAATTTGTTCGGCAATGTCTTTGAACTCCTGCAGCTGCCTATATTCGTGCGAAGGCAGATTTTTATCAAGTTCAATAAGCCTGTCGCGCTGGGGTACAAGTTCTAAAAATGTATCTATATCCTGTCTGTCGATGAACTTTTTGAGTTCCTGCGTCAGTGTCAGGTATTTTTGCCAGATGACGCGTGCTTGTTCTGTTACATCTTCAGGCATATCCATTGCCACCTTTGCCAAGACCTTTTTCGGCGCGTGCTTTTTTCATTGCGCCTACCCAAGCTTCGCGCAGTTCACTGATAATTTCGCGAGCCTCATTCAGTTGTGCTGTGTCGGATTTGATATTTCCTTGAACCAACCTATCGTAAGCATAATTGTAAAGCGGCATTAGCTGGTGCGAAATTTCATAGTCCATATTCAATGTTAGGCGAAATTCAGAAATAATCCGCTGTGCCTTTTGCAACAGTGTATTTGCGTCTTCGTACTTTTTTTCGGTGACAGCTTTAGTGCCTTCATCAATAAACTTTAAGCAGCCATTGTATAGCATTAGTGTTAACTGTTCCGGCGGCGCATTTAGAACTTGATTACGCTTGTATGCCTCTGCCGCATTTACCATTGGAAAGACTTCCTTTCGATTTTATTGACAATTCTACGCAAAAGCACTTGTGACATAATTTAGTTGCACGCCGAGTCCTGCCAGCATAGTTTCCATTGCGTCATATTTTTTATACAGCTTATCTTCAAACGCATTCATCATCGACTTGAAGTTGCTCATCTTGGTTTGCAGGTCGCGCATAAGCTTACTTAAGTCGCTGTCGTCATTTGTTGAAAGATTATCGCCGGAAACGCCTTTAATAGTTTTTAGTTGCGTAGTGAATATATCGCCGAGTCTTTGTGCAATACCACTTCTTGCGTAGTTGTTTGCTGACTGGATTTTTTTATCGGCTGCGCTGGTTGCGTCGTTCTGATATTCAATCTTTGCGAAGACATTATACACTGCGTCGGAGTCTTCAGTCAATGCTGCTTTGAGTTTATCTTCGTCCAATGTAAGCTGACCTTTCAAGCCGGTTGTTGATATGCCTATTGAGAAAATTGAATTATATTTACCTGCAACGCCTTCCACTGTGGTTGACACTGCTGAGCGCATTTCATCAATAACCTTGCCGAGTGTTTGGTCGTGATAGAGCATTCCGGCTTTGGCTTTTTCTTCCCACTTGGTGATTTGTTCTTCCTTCATATTTTCGCGTTGTGAATCGGTCAGTGGCTTATAATTTTTATTTGGCTTTTCATCATACGCCTTGTACAAATCGGCAAGCAATGTATTATAATCCTCAACAAATTTTTTAACATTTGCAATGATTGTATCTTGGTCTTGATTGATTGCAACATTTGCTGTTGCGCTGGCTGTTGCGCTGGCTGTTGCGTTTGCGAAGTCATATGTTACGCCATTGACAGTTTTTTTGTTTTCTGAAAGTGTGTATTCAACGCCATCGATTTTAACATTTGCGTCGGAGCCTTCAACAACTGTAACTTCGCCGGCTGCAAAAGTTGCTGCATTGCTTGCCAGTTCGCCATTTTTGGACTCTGTAAGCTCCATTTGATTGAAAATTTTAGCTGCGCGTTCGCCGGCTTCATTTGTTCCTATTGCTATTGCTATTGTGTTTTCTGCGCCGGAATTTTTGTTGTAAAGGCTGAATTTGTCATTGACTGAGTCATAAGTCATGCGCGTATTTTGTCCAAGTGCGTTGACATCGGCTGTCAGGTCGTTGAATGTGTAGCCTTCCGCCAGCTGTCCATATGTTACATTTATTGTATTTTTTTCGATTGCGGTAGTGTTGATATTGACTGTTGATTCGCCGGTTTCATTCAGCTTGAATTTAATTCCGTCCTGAGTGTATTCATTGCTTGCATAAGTTACTGCATTGCCATTGACTGTGAGTTGTGCGTCTTTGCCGGTTGCAACTGTTTCTGTGTTGGCAGTGAAAGTTAATGTACTTGTGCCGTCATTCAAGCCTAAAGCATTTAAAAACGCAGCTGTGGTATTTCCGGCGTAGTTTGTCTCGTCACTATTGTTGTATGTAGTTTTAATTGAAATACTGTTAGCTAAGCCTGTTTCTGAATTTGTTAAGGAAAATTCCTGCGTTTCAGAATCAAAATTTGCTGTGATATTAAGTCCTGCATTCTTGATTGCGCTTGCTAAATCTTGCAAAGTGTAACCTTCTGCAATTTGGTTGTAAGATACACTGATTGCGACGTCGGTTGTGCCGTCAGAAAGTGTAAAGCCTACAGCTGTATCTGATGAATTTAAATCATTATCAGCATTTTCGTCATCATTTCCGCCTGAGCCTGCAATGCTTGTGTAGGAAGTGACCTTGCCATTTTCGTCTATTGTTAAATCACTGAACAGCAAGTCCTGCAATTTTGTAGAACCTGCAGCATTAACAAGTTCAGCTGCACTGCCTGTGACTTTAGCATTATCTGCAAGCTGTGAAATGTCGATTTTGTAGTCACCACTTGTTGCGGCGGAAATATCAGCTACAGTTGCGGTTACTGCGTCGGGATTTGTTGAAGTTATTCCGCCGGACTTGCCGTCGCCGACTGAAAAGCTGAACGCAACATCTGTTGATTTGACAGTTGAACTTGCGCCGGTTGAGTCTTCGACAACAGTTACATCATAATAATCCTTGCCATTTTCAGTCTTTTTAGTGTTGCTTTGGCTGATTGATTGAAATAGTGCGTCAGCAAGCTTTGTGCTGTTAGTTTTGACATTGCCGCTATCATCTTGACCAATGCGCGTTATTGTGCCGGTGCCAATCAGATAAGCATTTGTTGCGGCGGCGTTTACTTCGACACTGTGGCGCATTATTGGTGCGCTGGCGTTTGCTGTGACTTTAATTTGACTATTTGTACTTTCAGCTGTATGTGCGTTCATTGAGTTGGACATTTTGTAAGTTGAAAGTGTTGATGTGTTGAATGTATTGAGTTTATTATACACCTCAACATAAGCAGTTTTTTTCCATTCATTAGTGGTGTACTGCTGTTGCATTTTGTCATATTGACTTTGTTTGCTCATCATACCGACTTTGACCATAGATTCGACATCTAAGCCGGAGCCTGATAAGCCATAAATACCATTAACACCCATTTCGATAACCTCCTTGTTAAATTATCAGATTGTTTTTTTAATTATCAGATTGTTTTGTCCAGAAAAGCTCCCAGCCAGTCTTTTGCCTTCATCATATTTTCAATCATTTCTTCCGGCGGCAGTTCTTTGATGACTTCCTGCGTTTCTTTATCGACCATTTTAACTGACATCATACCTGCGTCTTGGTGGTAAGTGAACTCAAGGTTGCAATTTATTTTGCTCATCAGTTCATTGAGTTCCTTAGTCATAAAGTCGACAGATTCTTCATCAAGTGTGCCTGGTTTGAGGTGAAATTCCTGTTCTTCCTTGAAGTCGTCTTCGGCTTCCATGCCTTGAACATCGACAATGAAGCGTGGCGAATTGGCTTCAATGGCTTTGTTTTTGGCATCGGGTTGCAGGTTTTTTGAACTGCCGCGTTCAATTGCGCCGACGACTACTGAGGCAGTTACTATATCTTGCAGTTTCCCTACCATAATGTACTCCTCCTTAAGATTTATTTTGGCAAAGCCGCATGCAGGTCGATTTTTTCAAGTGGCGCGGCTGCTTTTTGATTTTCTTCCTGAATTGCGCGATATATTTCGCCACGATAGATTTTTATATCGCGCGGCGCGTCTATTGCTATGCGCACACTTTCACCTTGCACTTCAACAACATTTATTGTTATATTGTCGCCAATCATTATTTGCTGGCGTGGTTTTCTGGTCAATACTAGCATTTTTTAGTTCGCCTCCTTGTCGGGGAAGAGGCGGTGCTTTGTTTTGTAGTTTGTTTTATCCATTACAATTTGTTTTGCATGCATATTTTCAGTATTTAGCACAATCGGTGCCAATAAATTTGCAGTCATATATCGAACTGAGCCATTTGGTATTGTTAAAATTGAATACAGCGTGACATTTTCTTGATTTTTTATTTCAAGTTCCGAAACTGTCGCGTCATCAATTTCTATTTGGTAGTCGGGGAAGAATAGAAATGGTATTGTTAATATAAATGCAAGTTCGGGCGTTTTGATTGATTGCATAAAGTAGTAGGGGCTGTCATCTTCATATGGCAGGATTACAAATTCTGTTTCCGCCTCAAATGCAGGTATGCCATTTTTGAACTTAACTATCTTGGTTTCATCAATATTCAGTTCGCCAAACCTGTATGTTTGTATTTTCATTTTTTAAGCTCCTTCACTAAGCATAAATATCATAATGGTTTTCGGTGACCCAATGCCTGATAAAGCCTTTATCTGCTAAATAGGTTTCGGCACTGCCTGGCGTGTATTCGACTTTGGGCGAATTGACCGGCTCTATTTCGGCTGTGACATCGCCTTCATCCGGTTCACCTACCACTTCAGCTTCTGTTGCTGTTATTTCCGGCTCTGCCATTAGTTCGAAACTGAATACTATTTCTGCTGATTTGTATTCACTAAGCATTTCGGACTTCGCTCGGCTTGAGATATCATTTCCGCGCTTTGCACCTTCTGTTGCGTGCGCAAGTGCTGTCTGCATTTTTGCGCTTATTGCCGACTGTACATCTTGCAAGCCTTTCTTGCCGCGTTCTAAGCTATAATCTGTATTATTTCTTGCGCCATATGCCTTGCGGCTTGGATAGTTATTTATTTCAATAGCGCTTTGCAATATGCCTTTGTTTGACTTTGCCTGCCGGTCATTTGTATGCACAGTCGCCGGTACTGCCGCGCAAGAACCATATTTGCCCCATTCCTGCCGGATTGCTATTTGTGGCAGTCTGTGCCTTGTATTTAGGTACAACATTTCATTCCACTCCTTGCCGCGTTTTTATTTTAGCGCAATTTTGTCTTTTTGAAAAGTCTTTTTTTACAGATAATCTGCCAGCGATTGAGGTAACACTCTTCCACCCAATGCCAGTGCCATATTGTACAGCGTTGTATGCTCCATCAGCTTTGTTGCCAACTGCGCTATATCTGTGCCACTTACATCTGTTATGTCTTTGGTTATTACCACTTCTTGATTATCCAGCATTTCGGCTACTGAATTATACAAATTCAACCGCGCTCCTAGTGTGGTTTCTGAAATTGTGATTGTTGCGTGCGCTACATCTGCTAATGTTACTCCGTCCGAACTTAACCAATGTTCATCGCAGCTTGCTGTTTGCGTGTACACTGTCAGCAGGTTATTCAGGCTTGCTGTTCCGGAGCTTTTATTGCCTGATTCTTCATTGTCAAATATGTCCACTCCAAACAAATCTTGCCCTGTCAAATTTACTACATCGCTTGTTCTGTCGTTTGCTCCGTTCAATTTTGTCATTGATATATAATTTTGGTCGCCGGAGTAGGTTATGATTTTTTGTTTTATCGTGCTGAACAGGAATGTTTCCGGCAAGGGCGTTTCAGTGACATTGCGCTCATCATCTATGCTGAACATTGTTACAAACAAGCCGCTTGCTGTTGATTTTGTGGATTTATCTTGGGTGCCGGTATAAAACACAAAAGCGTTGTTTTCTTCCTTGAGGTCGATATCGTCGCGCTGCAGACCTTGATTTGTAAAAGCGTCGCTGACTTTGAAGGCTTCCATTTCATAATTAGCGCATTTATCAACTGCAAGTTTAATAATTTCTGATTGTGCAAGTGCCTGAACTTGATCTGCTGTAACAATTTCTGAAGACGCAAGATTGCCATTTGAAGGTGATTCTGGGTCTACGCAATGCACACTATCTAAGCCTTTGGTTATTATTTCATCAGCCGTCCAGGTATCGCCGTCGGTTGCGTAGGAACTTACAGCTGTGAGGTAGGTATTGCTTGTGGCGTATTCATCAATCGCATTTGTTAAGTTATTAACAATTTGCGTTTTGTAATTGTTTGAAAGTTTCCAATTTGTGCCGGTGACTGAATTTGTTGAAGTTGAAAGGTCGCCTGTTGTGGAATCATAATCATTCCAGCTGATTTTGGTTGCTTCTGTTGTGGTGTAGGTGAAGTTGTAAGTTGTATAGCCTATTTGACCTGCAGTTCCTGAATTTTGGTAAGTATTACGCAGAGTATTTAGGTATGCTGTTCCATTTGCTGAAGTACACGGTCCATAAGCAATGGAGGTTCTGTCAGTGCTGAATGTTGTTTCGTCATCTTCCAAGTAAGTAGTAACAGGCGTTGGATTGCTGTTGCCGTCGTCGACATATTCAGTTTTTGTAACAGTGATTGTGTAGTTGTACCAGATATTTGTAGGGTCTGCCATTGTATTGACAATATCTTTTTTAGCGTCAGCAACATCGGCTGTGACTTTTGAATAGTCTTTGTCATAGAGGACTTTTAAAGCGGCGCAAAGTTCACGATAGCTGTCATCAATGGTGTTTATATCGGCTGAGCGTATTATTTGCAGAAAATTATTTTCGCCGCCCTCAGCGTCGGTAACTGCATTATTTACAACTTCCCAAGCTTTTTCAACTGACATTGGGCTGACAGTACCAACAGCATAAGTACGCGCTAATGTTGCACTTGAGGCACTGCCTTTGTCGGTTTCGGTAATTTTATCATAGCCGCGCGCGATAAGTTCTTTATAGCCTTCATCTACAAAATCTTTGCTGTAAATATAGCCGCTCTGTGTATCAAGATAGTAAGTTCCATCATCGTATTCAAGCGTCAACATTTGATACAAAGTTGCGTTGTCATCAGAATTTGCGCCTTTGAAGAACGCAGCTTGATGTGGGTCAAGAGTTTTAGCCATTCCGCGATTATAGGAATCGTGCGAAATTTGGAAAGGTTCAGTTGTATCCATCTGACCGGCAAAAACATATCTGTCGGCTTGTTGAGTATTTGCAGTTGCTACAATCTGTTCAATTTGCGCCATCATTTCTTTCGATATAGCAGCAAAATCAGCAGTTGAGTTGTAACTGTTCGCTGCCGCCACAGTCTTTTCGCTCATTGTCTTTATTCTGTCTGCCATATGTACAACTGAATTGTCCGATGTCTCCATCCAACTAATTGCGGTATCTACATTTTTCTGATAACGCTCATTTTCGTTGTCGGCGACATTGTAACGCATAAATTTTGAATAGTTAATTGGGTCGTCACTGCCGCGATGAATTGAACTGCCGTCACCCTGTTCAAGATATTTAGCCTGCTTTTGATATGCTTTGTTGAGAGTTTGCTGATAATTGTTCATAAACTGAATACTACTCATTCTAAAGCCCAATTTAATTACCTCCCAACCATACCTGTATTATTAACCAATCTGTCCAAACATTCATCCATTGCAGTAAGCATACGCGCACAAGAACCATAAGCCTTCTGGTACTTAATCATATTTGTCAATTCTTCATTCCAATCAACGCCCGAAGCACTGTCGCGCCAATTCTGTATCTGCGTCATTATGCCTTCGTGCTGAGCAATTTTAGTATCCATTGCTTCAGCGTCAACTGCTATCTGCGTCATCGCCGTCTGATAATAACCATTGATTGAATTCTTGCCAAGTGGTGTTTTATACACCGGCTTACCGGAACTATCTAAAACTTCGTTGCCATTTGAATCTTTTTCAGTGTACTTCTGAATAACAGCACTAATCGCCCTGCCGGATTGAACAATTTGCTCAAAAGTCATATTGAACAGTTCGCTAATATAGGTAGCATTAGTACCGTCGCCAGTGCGGTTGCCCCATTCAATCACATTACTAGTCATATCGGTATCGGCAGTGTAGAAAAGCCATTCATTATTATCATCAACATCACGATAGGCAGTCGCGGCGGCTATATATTTATAACCACCAACTTTATCAAAATCAGTATTTACATTTAGACTGTTAATTGCAGTAATGCCACTCAATTCAGTCACTTCGCCGGTAGTTTTATCTGTAACCTGAATATAATTATAAAGCTGCTTATCATTGAATTCAAAGCTGTAGGATTTATCAGTCAGACCAAAAAAATTCCTGCCGCGCTCACCAGTCATATCATAACCTGCCGCGTGAAGGTCATTCAGCGCAGTGAACATATAAGCCGCAATATTAGCCAAATAATCAATCTGGTCTTTGCAGTCTTGAATAGAATCAAAATGCGCTTTTAAAATGCCATTTATAGGTTGGTAAACCTGGTCCGATTCATGAATTTCAATCATATGGTCCTCAATGCCATAATCAGCACCATAAGCCTTGCTGGAAATGCCGCGCCCAAACTCCAAATGCAGCCTGCCCAAGCCATTAACCAACATACAACCATTGCTACTGATTTGATACGCACCAACCTCATTTTCAGTAATTGAAACTGTAATATATTTAGACAAATCATCACAAAGCAAGTCGCGCTGGTCGCGCAGATCATTAGCCATTGAACCATCAGCCTCCGCCGCAACAATCTGCTTATTTGCAACTGTAATTCTTTCCAGCAAAGTATCAACATACTCAGTATGCGTCTTCAGTTCATCATATTGTGAATTGATTTGCTCCTGAAGTTGCTTAGCAGTAGTCTGCATTGTGTCGGCTAAAATTTTTGATTTTGAAATGACTTCAACGCGATTTGCAGCAGTCGGTCCTTCAGTTGAAAGTGCAACCCAAGATTTGTAAGTTTCACTAAGCGCAGCGGCAACCCCTGTTTCCGAAGTGTCATTAAAAATAACCTCCAATTTGTCAAAATTCATCGCCATAGTTTCATAATATTCCTGCGTAGTATTCTCCTGCCTGTATTGGAAGTCAGCATAAATATCGCGACTGCGCCTTAAACTAAGCGCGTCAACGCCTGTACCAACCGCCAACGCACCATAAAGCCCACTGCGATGTTCAGCCATTGTCGCAACCGGCGCAGCATATTGCCTACTGTAGCCTTCCGTCCCTGCATTTGTAATATTATGCCCGACAGTATTCAGTGACAGTTGTTGCATAGTTATACCGCGAACCATTGTATTCAGTCCTGTAAATGTAGACATTAAAATTGCTCCTTTCAAATGTTAGCGTCAAACAATCGGCGCGGAGATTGCGTTTTAGTTTTAAGTTCAGCACCATAAGCCGGCTGAGTTTGTGTCTGTGAAAGCACATTTAAATTAAAATTAACAAAACTAAGCGCATTATCCAAAAGCAAGCCATTTAACTGCAACTGCTGAACTAACCTACCCTGCAAATTGACAATTTTCTGCAAAAGTGCCGACAAGACTTCCTGCTGAGTGCCTTGCGCCTGTTTAATAAAATCACCAAAAGTCGAACAGCCAACCTTGCCAAGAAATTCCCTCGACCTGACTGAATTTTTATTCAAATCGGCAATTATCGGCTCAATCTTCAGCACAACTTCCTGCACAGAATCAGATTTATCTTCAAGCGACCTTGATAATTCAGCCAGAAGTTCAGTCAATCGGCTGCACAAAATCACCTGCTGCCTTAGTAATTTGATAGCTTCGTCCATAAAATCAACCTTCAAACTCAAAACGCTTGCGACTGACATTTTCGCCGGCCTTACCATAAGTAGTACCAACCTGCGCGACTGTCAATCTGTTCAGGTGATATTGCACGGCAGAAAGCGCAGCATTTGCCAAAATTTGATTATTATCGCGCAGTTTCATCGCACGCTGGACATTTTTAGTCAGCATTTTGTGCAAGCTGATTAAACGCCGCTCCAAAGCCAAACTCGGCGCATTTTGATAAAAAACCTCCGCCTTAGTATTCTCAGTCAGATTTGGAACAGTCTTTGCAAGTTCTGAGTAAATCGCGCCGCGCTGCTTTTCAAGTTTCTGTATCTTCGCGGCGGCAAGTTCTTCTTCGTCCAAAATCTTAGCCAGTGCCTTCATATCAATTGTAATTAAAGCGTCGCGCTTTCTTTCGCCAAGAGTAGCCAAGTTGTCATAAGTCGTGCAAATTTCACCAAGCACTTCAAGTAACTTCGTCCACATAATCACGCCGCCTTAAAAACGCACTGACAAAATGCTCGCCGCAATATTTTCAGCCGAAACATCGTAACTGCCACTTTCTATCTGCCTTGTCAGTTCCTCAACCTTGTCTTGTCTTACTTCAGGTTCATTGTGAATTTTTCTCAACATATCCTTGAATGACGCCGCCTGAACAGACATTTTAAAATCGTCCTTGAATGACGCAGCCTTCTTGCTTGCAACTGAACTTGCATAGCGCGTCGCGCCTACTGAGTAGAGATTTGCCGCTGAATGTACATTATTAACAATCATTTCCCACACCACCTAAATATATTTCGGCATTCCTTGCTAAATCTTCGCTTTCCTTACTTAATATAATATCGAAAAAAAAATGCAAGCCCTTAAGACCTGCATTTGAATCAAAAAAGTTTCGCCAGCAATGATATTACCACAAAATAAAAAAAATGCAAGCCTTTTAAAAAAACATTTTTTTATTTATTTAATTAATTTATTTAGTTAATTAGTAAGACTTCTAACCGGCGCAGGAATCCTTCCACCACGCGCAATAAAAGCCTCAGAAGACCAATTATTTTTAACCGGCAGAATCGGACAACTACCCAATAAACCGCCATATTCAACTTTGTCGCCGACCTTCGCATTCGGCACAGGAATAATCCTAACAGCAGTAGTCTTATTATTCACAACACCAATAGCTGCCTCATCAGCAATAATTCCACTGAGTGTCGCCGCACTGATATTACCTTCAACTGCAATCATATCTAAACCAACACTGCAAACACAAGTCATCGCCTCCAACTTTTCAATCGACAAACTGCCAACATTTACAGCACTAATCATACCTTCATCTTCAGAAACAGGAATAAATGCGCCACTCAAGCCACCAACATGACTGCTTGCCATTAAACCACCTTTCTTAACAGCGTCATTCAGCAGTGCAAGTGCAGCAGTCGTACCAGGTGCGCCGCAACTTTCAAGCCCCATTTCCTCCAAAATCCTCGCAACTGAATCGCCCACAGCAGGAGTCGGCGCAAGTGACAGGTCAATAATGCCAAATGGCACGCCAAGCCTTTTTGAAGCCTCCTGCGCGACAAGTTGCCCAACGCGCGTAATTTTAAAAGCAGTCTTTTTAATTGTTTCAGCAATTTCAGTAAAATTCGCGCCTTTCAAGTCCTCCAGCGCGTGCTTAACAACGCCCGGACCCGATACGCCAACATTTATAACTTTATCAGCCTCACTCACGCCGTGAAAAGCCCCTGCCATGAATGGATTATCACCAGGCGCATTTGCAAAAATCACTAACTTAGCACAACCTATCGCCTGCCTGTCGCGTGTAAGTTCTGCCGTGCGTTTTATAATTTCACCAATTTCGCGCACACAGTCCATATTTATTCCGGCTTTTGTTGAGGCAAGGTTTATCGAACTGCAAACCAAATCAGTATTAGCCAAAGCCTGTGGAATTGATTCAATCAAGATTCTGTCGCCTTGCGTGTAGCCTTTTTCAACCAGCGCACTAAATCCACCAATAAAATCCACTCCAACTTCCTTAGCCGCCGCGTCCAAAGTCTCCGCAACAGGCACAAAGCTATCAGTCTTGCAGGATTCAGCCGCAATCGCTATCGGCGTCACTGAAATGCGCTTATTGATGATAGGCACGCCATATTCAGCTGAAATTTCTTCGCCTGTTTGAACCAAAAACTCAGCCGACTTTGTAATTTTATCATAAATATTCCTGCAAAATTCACGCAGGTTCGGGTGCGAACAATCGCGCAATGAAATCCCCATTGTTATCGTCCGCACATCCAATTTATTTTCTGTTATCATTCTATTTGTCTCCAAAATGTCTTCAATAGTTATCAATTTAAATTCCTCCCTTGTCATTTATCGTCACAAAATAAAAAATTTTAAAGCTCAACTTTGCCTTGCTTGCCTTTCTTTCAACAAAACTTGAATCATTTCATCTTGAATATCAGCAGGCGATTGAAGCAAAATTTCAGGATTATTCACAGCA
>CAJOPJ010000071.1 GCA_905236325.1 uncultured Selenomonadaceae bacterium | reverse complement strand
TTTTCCTGCGCCGCCGGACTGATAGTCAACTTCAACGTCAGGATATTTTTTCTTAAAGCCTTCGACAATTCCGCCGATTAAATTTTCTTTCATTGAGGTGTAAATCAGCAATTTTTTTCCTGAATTGCCGGATTGAGTTGTTTCAATATTTTCGCCGCAACCTGAAATTACAAAACTTAATATCAAAATTGCCAATAAAAAAATTTTTTTCATAATTCTTACCACCTTTCAACTTTCAAGAAATATTTTATAAAAATTGTCAATTTCCTGCAATTTATCTTCGTGCGCCTTTGCCAGTTCGGAAAGTTTTTCTGCGTCGGAAGTGGAATTTATTTCATGTTCCAACATTTTTAATTCCATTTCCGCCATTTTTATTTGCGCTTCCAATTTTTCAATTTGAATTGCAGATTTTTTTTGTGGAAATTTTGGCGTGGAAAAATTTTTTACAGGTTCAGATTTTTTTTCCGGTTTATTTTGCAAAATTTCTTCGCGCACAAATTCAATTACGCGACTTGTAACTTCGTCAAGCAAATATCTGTCGTGCGTGACGATTAACAAAGTGCCTGTGAAATTTTTCAGCGCAGTTTCAATTGATTCACGCGCCGGTAAATCAAGATGGTTTGTCGGTTCATCAAGAATTAAAAAATTTGCGCCGCGCAAAATCAATTTTGCCAATGCAACGCGAGTTTTTTCGCCGCCACTCATTCCGGAAAATTTTTTTTCGACAATTTCTGCGCCTAAATTCAATTTTGCAAGTTCGCTACGCGCTTTTTCTGTAGGAATTTTAAATTCCTCAACAAGTTCTTCAATCGCAGTGAAATTATTATTTAAATCTTCATGACCTTGCGAAAGATAGCCAATTTGAACGCGATTTCCAATTTTTATTTCGCCGCTGTCAGCTTTTATTTCGCCGACAATTATTTTTAATAAAGTTGATTTTCCTACGCCATTTTTACCGATTAAGCCAATTTTTTCGCCTTTTTTAATTTCTAAATTGAAATTTTTTATTACATTTTTGAAATTTATATTTTCTAAAATCAAAACTTTGTCGGCTGATTCGGCTGCGTCATCAAGTTTTATTTTTATTTTTTCTGAAATTGTCGGTTTTTTTAATTTTTCCATTTTGTCCAAAATATTTTGGCGACTTCTGGCGCGTTTTGCTGTTGAGGCTCTGACTTTATTTCGGCTGACAAAATCTTCCAATTTTGCAATTTCTTCCTGCTGTTTTTCATACGCCTTCAATTCAAATTCAAATTTTTCAGTTTTCAATTTAAAATATTTTTCATAATTTCCCGGATAAAGCGTTGCATTTCCATTTTCAATATCCAAAATTTTATCAACACAATTTTGTAAAAAATGTCTGTCGTGCGTGACTGCAATTACTGTTCCGCGATAGTTTTTTACAAATTCTTCCAAAAAATCAATTGCATAAATATCCAAGTGATTTGTCGGTTCGTCCAAAATTAAAATTCGCGGCTCATCAAGCATTGATTTTGCCAAAGAAATTTTAGCTTTTTCGCCGCCGCTGAAATGATTTGGATTTTTATTTAAGTCATTGTCATTAAATCCAAGTCCAAATAAAATTTTTTTTGCTTGAAAATCCTGAATTTCGCCGGTTAAAACTTCCGAAATTAAAGTTTCAGATTTAAAATTTGGCAACTGTTCGGCATAGCCGATATCTTCCTTGCGCAGTCCGAAAATATTTCCGCTGTCAAATTCCTCAAGACCGATCATAATTTTTATCAGCGTTGATTTTCCGGCTCCATTTTTGCCGACAATTCCAATTTTTTCGCCGTCAGCTATTTTAAAATTAACATTTGAAAAAATTGTTCTTTCGCCGAATGATTTTGTTAAATTTTCAATTTGTATCATTTTTTTCGCCTTTTTTTATTTTTTATGCAAATTTATTTAATTCTTTCAGCGCAAATTTTATTAAATTTTCTGTTGTGGAATTTTTTGGTGCGCGATTAAACACTGCAGAAATTTCTGATTGAGTGTAGCCAAGTGCGGAAAGAGCTTCTTCAGCTTCTTCGGCTGCATTTGAAATTGTAATTGGTTGAAAATTTTCTTCCGCAGGCAAATTTTTTGAAAAATTGCCGATTTTGTCTTTAAGTTCAAGCAAAATTCTTTGTGCTGATTTTTTTCCAACTCCTGGCAATTTTGTCAACGCTGTTAAATTTTGATTTGCAACTGCAAGTGCAAAATCTGTTGCAGAAATTTTTGAAACAATTGACAATGCTGATTTTGCGCCGATTCCATTTACTGTTAAAAGCGTTTCAAAAAGTTCAAAGGCTTGGCGATTTTTAAAGCCAAATAAATTTATTGCGTCCTCACGCACTAAGGTGTGAATAAAAAGTTCAATTTCTGTATCAATTTGCAAATTTTGTCGCGTTTCTGCGTCAATAAATATTTTGTATCCTACGCCTTGCACGTCCAAAATAATTTCTTCCGCAAAAATAAATTTTATTTTTCCGCGCAAATAACCAATCATAAAAAATTCCTCCGCGCAAAATTATTTGCTTCATAACTTGCGGCGATTGCGATTGCCAATGCGTCGGCTGTATCATCCGGTTTTGGAGGTTCAGATAAATTTAAAATTTTTGTTACCATATAGATAACTTGATTTTTATCTGCGCCGCCATAGCCTGTGATTGACATTTTAACTTCATTCGGCGTTATTTCGACTAAATCTAAATTATTTTGCGCCGCGCACAATAAAATTATTCCGCGTGCTTGACCGACAGGTATTGCTGTTGTCGAATTTCTGCCGAAAAATAATTTTTCCACGCCGATAACTTCAGGTTGAAAAATTTTTATTAAATCTGTCAATTCTGTGTAAATTTTTAAAAGCCTGTCCTGCATTTTTGCTTTTGGACTTGTTTTTATTGCGCCATAGCTTTTTGCGCTCAAATTGCCGTGCTTTTGTTCAACAATTCCCCAGCCACAAATTGCTGAGCCGGGGTCTATTCCAAGTGCTAACATTTTTTCCTCCAAAAAAATTTTTCACATTTTAACAAAAAAAAATTTGCCATTCAAGACAGATTATTTCTATAAAATATTTTTCCTCAATCAATACAGCAAATTTTAATAAAAAATTTTCTACTGCTGAAGATTATTTTTCTTGACTGTCAACAACTAATTTGCTAGATTAACTGTTAGCTGCCGAACATTAGACACCGGCAACTAAATTCTATAATGAACAGTCTGGAGGTAAAATTTATGTTGCACAAAAAATTAAAGCCATTTCCGGAAAAATTTTTCTGGGGAGCATCGACTTCAGCTTACCAAGTCGAAGGCGCAAATCTTGAAGACGGCAAAGGACCTTCCTGTCAAGATGTTAAGGAACTTCCGCCAGGCACTGCTGATTTAAAAACCTGCGCCGACCATTACCACCACTACAAAGAAGATGTTGCGCTTATGGCGGAGATGGGCTTTAAGTCCTACAGATTTTCTATCGCGTGGACAAGAATTTTGCCAAAAGGCGACGGCGAAGTTAATCCAAAAGGCATTGAATTTTATAACAACTTAATCAATGAATGTTTGAAGTACAACATTACGCCAATTGTTACAATGTTTCACTTCGATATGCCGGCTGAACTTGACAAGCGCGGCAGCTGGTCAAATCGTGATTCTGTCGATTGGTTTGTCAACTTTGCTAAAGTCTTGTTTGAAAATTTCGGCGACAGGGTTAAATATTGGCTGACTATCAATGAACAAAATATGCTGACTTTGGTTGGTCCGCTAATTGGCACAATGATTTTGCCGAAAGATTGCAAAAATGTTACTAAAGAAGTTTATCAGCAAAATCACCACATGCTGGTTGCGCAAGCTAAAGCTATGGTACTTTGCCACAAAATGATTCCTGACGCAAAAATCGGTCCTGCGCCAAACATTGCTTATGTTTATCCTGCAAGTTGCAAACCTGAAGATGTCCTTGCCGCGCAAAATTACAATGCAATTCGCAACTGGTTCTATCTTGATTTAGCTGTCAAAGGTATTTACAACAATTTGCTTTGGGCTTATCTTGAAGAACACGACGCAACGCCGACTTTTGCAGAAGGCGATGCCGAAATTCTTAAAAATGCGCATCCTGACTTCATTGGCTTTAATTATTACACAACTTCAACTGCTGAAGCCAGTAATTCTTGGGACGACGAAATTTCACCAGGTGCCGACCAACAAACTGCACGCGGCGAGGCAGGTTTTTACAAAGGCTTTAGAAATCCAAACCTTACGCAAACTGAATTTGGTTGGGAAATTGATCCTCCAGGTTTCAGAGTAACAATGCGCGAACTTTATGATCGCTATCACTTGCCGCTTTTGGTTACTGAAAATGGTCTTGGCGCGTATGATAAGCTTGAAGGCGACAAAATCCATGACAACTACAGGATTAAATATTTGCAAGAACATATAAAGCAAATTCAGCTGGCAATTACCGACGGCGTTGAAATGCTCGGCTACAATCCTTGGTCGGCGATTGATTTAGTTTCCACTCACGAAGGAATCCGCAAACGCTATGGCTTGATTTATGTTGACACTACTGATGAAGCTGTTGGAAGTTTAAAACGCTACCGTAAAGACAGTTTCTATTGGTACAAAAAAGTTATCGCCTCAAATGGCGCAGATTTATCTGATTAAGCTATCAAGTGTTTTTTATAAAAAAAATTACCGCTCAAGTCGAGCGGCTTTTTTTTTGCAGGAAAATTTTTTATTTGCCTTGTAAGGCTTTTAAAAATTCCTTGGCAAGATCGAGGTCTGAGGCAGGATTTTGCCCTGTGATAAGTTCACGGTCGCGAACAACATTGCTGCCATACATAGTTGCAACAATAATTTTTCCGCCGGCAATTTGAAGTGCCTGTTCAACATGGAAAGGCATTTGCTTACCTTGTGCAACTTCGCCGGGCCATTCTTCAGCATCGGAAAAGACTGTCATTGAGTAGCCTTCATAAATCCAGCCTGTTGCGTTTTTCATAGCCTCTTCGGCATTGTTGTTTACCAATGCTGCACGATAAGCCGCAGCATTAGGAAGAGCCGCTAAAGCCGCGATTGGACCGTGACAAATAAAGCCTGTAGGTTTGTTGTTTTCATGGCAATGGCGAAGAATAGTTCCCAATTCCGCGCTCTGCATTAAATCTGTCATTGGTGCGTGACCACCTGGAACAAAAACTCCGGCGAATTTATCTAGTCCGCCGTTAATGGCATCTTTTAGTGAAATTGGGCGAAGATTATTTACAAAAGCCTCTGCACTTGCACGCGCTGATTCATTGCCGCCGAAAAAACTTTTGTCATTGGAACCTTTATCCATTGTGGGCATTTTGCCGCTAGGTGTTGCCAAAACAATTTCATAGCCTTGATTGTAAAGATACTGCGCAGGCACGGCAAATTCATTCAGGAAAAAGCCGACATCCATAATGCTTTTGTCTGCAAGTGCCAATTTGTTTTCGGAAGAGGCAATGACTAAAATTTTGCCTTTTGTGGCAGCTGCCTCGCTGTGATTGGCAAAAAAACTCGGCAACAGAATAATTGCCGCAATCAGCGTCATTAAAAATCTATACATATTTCTACCTCCTAAAATTTAAATAATTACAATATAGTAATAATAACTATGCTGTCGAAGTTATTTTATATTAATTTTTGAAAAAAGTCAAAAAATTTTGGATAGGAAATTTTAACGCAATCTGAATTATCAAGTTCAACGCCTTCAGCTGCCGCACCAAAAATCGCAAGTGACATTGCAATTCTATGGTCGCCGAAAGTTTTTACCTGCGCGAAATTTTTTTTGCCGCCGCCGTGAATGATTAAATTGTCGCCTTCAACTTCAAAACTACCGTGCGAAATTTTATTAAACTCCTGAACAATTGCATTAAGCCTGTCGCTTTCTTTAACGCGCAGTTCGCCGACATTTTTAATGACAGTTTTGCCTTCAGCAAAAGCCGCCGCAACCGCAAGTACAGGAATTTCATCAATCATGCGCGGAATAATTTTTCCGCCAAGTTCAACGCCGTGAAGTTTTGCCGAAAAAATTTTCAAGTCAGCTGAAAATTCTCCGCCGCTGTTTTTTTTGTTAATCAATTCAAACTTTGCGCCCATAAATTTCAGCGCGTCCAAAATTCCTGTGCGCGTTTCATTAACGCCGATATTTTTTATCAGCAGTTCGGAATTTTTTAAAATTGACGCAAGCACAATCCAATAAGCCGCGCTTGAAATGTCATTCGGCACAATAATTTTTTCCGGCGCATTTAGTGTTTCAGTCGGAAAAATTTTTATTGACTTTGAAATTTCAATTTTTGCTCCGAACGCCGCAAGCATTTTTTCTGTGTGATTTCTTGATGGCGCAGGTTCAACAATTTCAGTAAAATTTTCTGCGTAAAGTCCTGCTAAAAGCAGTGCTGATTTTACCTGTGCACTTGCGATTGGCATTTTGTAGCTGATTCCGCGCAAATTTTCTGCCGGCAAAATTTTTATCGGCAAATTTTTTTGGCTGAAGTTTGCGCCCATTTTTTGCAGTGGATTTATTACGCGCGCTATTGGTCTTTTGGAAAGTGACGCGTCACCTGTGAAAGTTGTAGAAAATTTTTGCGCCGCACAAAGTCCAAGTAAAAGTCTCAATGCCGTTCCTGAATTTCCTGCGTCCAAAATTTTTGTTGGAGATTTTAATCCCCGCAAACCATTTCCTGTAACAAAAACTTTTGCGCCAACAATTTTTATTTCCGCGCCAAGATTTTTTACACATTCGATAGTAGAAAGGCAATCCGCGCTGAATAAAAAATTTTCAATTTCGACAGTCGAATTACAAAGCGCAGACAAAATTATTGCGCGGTGTGAAATTGATTTGTCACCTGGAACTTTAATTTCTCCGCGCAGATTTTTTATTGGCAAAATTTTTTTCACAATCCAAGCTCCTGATTCAGTTTTGAAATTTCTTCCGGCGTAAAATCTGTGCGCATTGACTTCCACCTGTCGTGCAACCAAAACCATTCTTGCGGATATTTTTTTATATGCTGTTCAGTTAAAGTCGCCAAGTGTTGCGTCATTTTGTGAATATCTTTATGTTTATCTTCGGAATGTTCACAGAAAATTGGCGGAAAAATTTCAAGAGTATGTGTCGCGTCGGAATTTTTATGCATAAACGCAGGA
>CAJOPJ010000070.1 GCA_905236325.1 uncultured Selenomonadaceae bacterium | reverse complement strand
GGACTCTGCACCTTTGCAGTATCTTGCACCTTATGCAGGTGTTGCGATGGCTGAATATTTTATGTATGAAAAGCACGGTCACTGCCTTTGCATTTATGACGACTTGACAAAACACGCGGCGGCTTATCGTGCAATGTCTTTGCTTTTGAGAAGACCTCCAGGTCGTGAAGCGTATCCTGGCGATGTTTTCTATCTCCATTCCAGACTTTTGGAGCGTGCCGCAAAACTTTCTGACGAACTCGGCGCAGGTTCAATTACTGCTCTGCCTATTATCGAAACTCAAGCAGGCGACGTTTCGGCTTACATTCCGACAAATGTTATTTCAATTACCGACGGTCAGATTATGTTGGAAACAGATTCATTCTACTCAGGCATCAGACCGGCAATCAGCGTCGGTTTGTCAGTTTCGCGTGTCGGCGGCAGTGCGCAAATTAAGGCGATGAAACAAGTTGCAGGTACAATGCGTCTTGACTTGGCGCAGTATCGTGAACTTGCGGCGTTTGCACAGTTCGGCTCTGACTTGGATAAAGCGACTAAAGCGCAACTTGACAGAGGTGCGCGTATGGTTGAAACTTTAAAACAGGCGCAATATTCGCCACTTGCAGTTGAGGATCAGGTTTTAACTATCTTCACGGCAGTTCGCGGTTTCTTGGCTGATATTCCTGTCGATAAAGTTGTCACATTCCACAATGACTTTATTAAATTTATGCACAACAACCACGCTGAAATTGGCAAAAAAATTGCTGAACAGAAAAAACTTGATGACGCATTGGAGGCGGAAATCAGCGCGGCTATCAAAGAATTTAAGGAAACTGTCACCTATAAGACTGCGGAGCAGGGGTGATGTAAATGGCAAATTTACAAAATATTCGTCGCCGAATCAGGAGCGTTAAAAATATCCAAAAAATCACAAATGCTATGGATATGATTGCGCGTTCTAGGTTCAATGCGGCAAGGGACGCGCTTTTGATGAACTTGCCCTATGTTGAAAAAACGCGCGATATTGTACGCAATTTAATGTCACAAATGCAGGGACAGGAAGATCAAAGTCCGTTCATTATGACGCGCAAGGAAATGATTGAGCGCGAACAGCTCGGCAACGGCAAATTTTTGTTTTTAGTCATTGCGTCAGATAAAGGCTTAGCCGGTGCTTATGCCAGTAATGTTTTTAAAGAAGCGCACGACACTATCGAATACGACGGTTCAGAGGACGCTAACAAGGAAGCTAAGGAAGAAAATTTTCATAAGAAAAATTTTGACGCAATTAAGGACATTAGAAAAAATCCGACAGGCGGACAAATGCGTGCAGCGCGAAGTCATGTTCAAGCTACAGGCGGAGCGCATCGTTCGCCAACTGCAGGCGGCGGTTCCACTTCAACTGCAAATTTGTCTGTTGCGCGTGAATACCATGACGCAGATTATATTGATGGCATTGAGCTTATTACTGTCGGCAGAAAGGCAACTGCGCATTTTAAGCAGCGCGGTTATAACATTATCAGGGAATACAGCGGAATCAGCGAGCGACCTGACTATCATTACGCGAAAGAAATTGCTGATTTGATTGTCGAAAGATTTATGAGCGGTGAAATTACTGATGTTACAATGATTTATACGCGCTTTGTTTCGGCGATTAGTTGCGTGCCTGACGATGTAACTTTATTGCCACTTATCACCGATGATTATGTTATTGAAAATCTTAGCGTCAAAAATGAATATATTTACGAACCGAACGCCTCAAGCGTGTTGAATGGTTTCTTGCCGCACAGGTTGGCGACGCGAATTTATGGCGCTATGTTGCATGGCGCAGCTTCTGAACTCAGCTCCAGAATGAACGCCATGAGCAACGCGACTGACAATGCGCAGGAACTTATCGGCAAACTCAATCTTTATTACAACAAAGTTCGTCAAGCCGGCATTACTAATGAAATTAATGAAATTGTCGGTGGCGCAAACGCTTTAGAGTAGTCAAGAAGATTAAAAAAGGTGGTGATTACAATGGCTAAAAATGGAAATAATCAAGACACAGGTATTGAAAGTCAAAATACTACTCCTAACCTTGAAAGTCGTTTGACAAGTTTGGAAAATAATTTTTCGACTTTCGAGCGCAGGTTTGATATTTTTGTACAGGAAATGAAAGACTTCAAGGAAGAAATGCGTGCAAATGTTGTGCGACAAGATGCAGATATGCGTGAACTTCGCGCAAATGTGAACGGTACAACACGCAATATGTTTATAGCCGTTGCTATCGCTGTCGGAGGAATGTTACTTTCAGTTTGGTTAAAGTAACTTCAAAAAAAATTGGCAATAAAGAAGGAGGAATAGAATTTTGGCGAAAGGAAAGGTAGTTCAGGTAATTGGCGCAGTTGTTGACGTGGAATTTCCCGCCGGCGAACTGCCACAAATCCTGAATGCAGTACATATAACAGGCAAGTCCGGCGATGTCAAAATTGACTTAATCGCTGAAGTTATGCAGCACTTGGGCGACAGCGTAACGCGTTGTATCGCCATGAGCTCGACTGACGGACTTGTTCGCGGAATGGAAGCGGAGGACACAGGCGCACCAATTACAGTGCCTGTCGGCGACGCTTGCTTGGGGCGTGTTTTTAATGTCTTGGGCGAAACAGTTGATAACAATCCTGCACCTGTTGGCAATAAAGAAAGCTGGCCAATTCACAGACCTGCGCCGACTTTTGAGGAACAGGAAACTTCAACACAGATTTTGGAAACAGGTATCAAAGTTGTTGATTTGATTGCGCCTTACGCACGTGGCGGTAAAATCGGTTTGTTCGGCGGCGCAGGTGTTGGCAAGACAGTTTTGATTATGGAGCTTATCCACAACATTGCAACTGAACACGGCGGCTATTCAGTCTTTTCAGGCGTTGGTGAGCGTACGCGCGAGGGCAATGACCTTTGGAATGAAATGCGCGAATCCGGCGTTATCGACAAAACTGCATTGGTTTACGGTCAGATGAATGAGCCGCCCGGAGCGCGTATGCGCGTTGGTTTAACAGGCTTGACAATGGCTGAATATTTCCGCGATGTCGGCGGACAAGATGTTCTGCTGTTTATTGACAACATTTTTAGGTTTATTCAAGCAGGTTCCGAAGTTTCAGCATTGCTTGGGCGTATGCCTTCAGCTGTTGGTTATCAGCCTACACTTTCAACAGATATCGGTGCATTGCAAGAACGCATAACTTCAACCAAAAAAGGCTCAATTACTTCAGTTCAAGCAGTTTACGTCCCTGCTGATGACTTGACAGACCCTGCGCCGGCAGGAACATTTACTCACTTGGATGCGACAACAGTTTTAAGCCGTCAGATTGCTGAACTTGGAATTTATCCTGCAGTCGATCCTTTGGACTC
>CAJOPJ010000069.1 GCA_905236325.1 uncultured Selenomonadaceae bacterium | reverse complement strand
GAATTTTCCATGAACAAAGTTACAATCGACTTGCCGCGCAGGTTATCAACTTTTTTGACTTCGCCGCGAATGATTTTTTTCATTTCCTTCGCCTTAGTTAGAACAAGCCTAATTTCTTCCGGCGTAAAATTTTCAATCGCAGTTACGCTTTTGCCAAACAAAGTATTTCCTTCCAAAATTTTCACTCCCTCAATCAAAATTGCAGTCATTATAATTAAAAAAAATTTACGCGTCAAACAAAGTTGTGATATACTTTCGACGGGGTGAACAACTTGAGTTATTTTTTAAGACGCAATGAACAAAATCTTTGGCACGGCAAATTTTCAAACCTGCCTGAAGATATTTTTTTTCACGCAATTTCAACGCGCTTGAGCGGAGTCAGTAAAGATAATTTTGAAGGTTTGAATTTGGCTTTGCATGTTGGCGACTCAACAGAAAATGTTTTAGCCAATCGAAAAAAATTTATTCAGTCGCTGGGCTATGGTTTAGGCGATATTGTTACACCGAATCAAGTTCACGGCGAAAAAATTTTACGCGCAGAAGAAATTCATCGTGGTCGTGGCAGTAAAAACTATTCAGATTCAATACCTGAAACCGATGCGCTTATTACAAATGTTCCTGACTTGCCGCTGATGCTTTGTTTTGCTGACTGCGTACCGATTTTGTTTGCTGATGTTGAACATTGCGCAGTTGGAATTGCTCACGGCGGCTGGAAAGGTACTGTAAAAAAAATCGCCGCAAAAACTTTTCAAGCAATGCAGGAAAATTTCGGCACGACTGCTGAAAATTGCTTTGTCGGAATTGGTCCAAGTATCGGCAGTTGTTGCTTTGAAGTTGGCGAGGAAGTTTGCGCTGAGTTCAGAAAAAATTTTCCTGCCGAAGTTGTAATTGAACGCGACGGCAAATTTTATGTTGACTTGTGGCAGGCAAATTTAATTCAGCTTTTGGAAGTCGGCTTGCCGGAAAAAAATATTGATGTTGCGCGTGAATGTACTTGTTGCAAAAATAGCTGGTATTATTCCTATCGCGCCGCCAAGAAAAAAAATTTTGCCGATACAGGCAGAATTGCGGCTGTAATTGGTATCAGAGGTTAATTAAAAAGCATTTTTCTGCAAATAAGCAGGAAAATTTTTTTTTGTAATGAAATATTTTTTGCAGAAATATTTATTTTTGCAGAAATATTTTTACGGCGGTGAAAAATTTGTTGGAAAAAATTGGCGCGGCGTGGGATTTTATTTGGACGACGCTGACTTACATAATTTATCCGCCGCTGTGTCCTGTTTGCAAGGAAATTGTTGATGAACGCGGGCAAATTTGCAAAAATTGTCAAGAAAATATTTTAAAATTAAGCAAATTAAAAAATTTTCCAAAAATTTTGGACGGTGTTTTTAATATCACAAAATACAGCAATGGTACGCGCGATTTATTGATTAAGTTGAAATTTAAAAATGACATGCAAGTTTTGGCGACAATAAAAAATATTCTTGCCGAAGTTTCAAACTCTGCCGAACTGAAAAAATTTCTTGCGTCGGCTGATGTTGCAACTTATGTGCCGCTACACGCCGACAGATTGAAACAGCGCGGCTTCAATCAAGTTGAATTGATTTTTAAAGACTTTCTGACAGAAAAAAAATTATCGCCGCAAAATTTTTTAATCCGCACCAAATCTACTCCAAGACTTTTCAGCTACAAACTTGCTGAAGAACGTCAAGAAATCTTGAAAGACGCGTTTAAGATTGTTGAAAATTTAAATTTGCGTGGTAAAAAAATTTTGCTTGTAGATGATATTTTCACGACCGGCTCAACTACTGCTGAATGTGCGCAAGTGCTTAAAAATTCCGGTGCGTCGAAAGTTTTTGTTTTGTCTTTTGCGTCGAATAGCTGAGGTGACTGAAATGAAAAATGTCTATGTACCGAATCGAATTGTTCATTGGGCTGCTTTAGAAAGTGAACCTGTAAAAATCGGCAACGGCAAAAAATCCGAAATTGAAGAACTTATCGAAGACGACGAAGGCGAAAATGAAGGCGAAAAAATCGACCAAGAAACGCTAAATACAATGCTTGCCGAAATTGCCGCCAAAGAACAACGCGCCATTGAAAAACTAAAGGACGCAGATATTCAAGCAAATATTTTAAAACAACAGGCGCAGTCCGAACACGACGCAATAATCGCCGACGCAAAACAAGAAGCCTTGACAATCAAGGAGGACGCCAAAAACGCCGGACACGAGGAAGGCTTTCAACAAGGACGCGTTGACGGCGAAAAAGCAGTGCGTGAAGAATTGACTGAAATTGTTAAACAGGCAAACGCCAAAGCCGCAAAAACTTTGCAGGACGCTAAGGAACTGACTGCAGATTATTTTGTTAAAGCTGAAGATGATATTGCAACAATAGTTATGCAGGCGATTGAAAAAATTTTGCCGCAACACTTTCTTGACGTACCGCAAACTGTTTTGCCTGTCGTGCGCGAAGCAATTAAATATGTGCGCGACCAGAAAGAAATTAAAGTCCATGTTGAGCCTGAAAGTTATGATTTGGTTTTAATGGCGAAAGGTGAATTTCAATCAATGCTGACCGACGGCACGGCAGTTTTGGAAATTGTTTCGGACGATTCTTTAAGTCCCGGCGACTGCGTGATTGAAACTCCCAATGGCGGCGTTGATGCAAGACTTTTAACGCAAATTGAGCTGATGAAAAATTCAATCCAATCTGTTTTAAATCAGTAGGAGGCTGGAAATGTTTTTAATTTATGTATCTGTATTTTTAGGCGCAATTATTGCTCTTGCTTTAATCAGCGTCTATTTCTTACTTGAAAGCAAAATCAAGCGCAAGTTATACGCATTTTTTGTAATAGCAGACTTGGCGACGATTTTAATTTTGATTGCCGGATTTTTAATTTTGCGTAACAATGCACCAACTGAAATTGTAGCTGTGTTCGGCAGTGTTATGTCAGTATTTTTTATGTCACAACTGATTTGCGGCGGCTTAGTAATATTTGCGCTGATTTGCCGCACAATCTATCGAAAAACACATAAACCTGCAACTTTCAGTCCAACAAGGCGACGTGCACTTCAGTGGGGGTTATTTTATCCGCTTTTTGCACTGGCAACTTCACTTTATGGCAACAGAATTGAACGCCTGCAGGAAGTTGAAAATTTTTTTGACATACCAATTAACAACCTGCCAGCTGAACTTGAAAATTTTAAAATCGCGCAGATTAGCGATGTGCATTTAGGCGCGTACTTTTCACTCGACAGACTTGAAAAATTACTTCAGCGCATTGCAGATTCAAAACCTGACTTGCTTGCAATAACCGGCGATATTTTTGATGACAATTCAATCAACGCCAAGGCAATTAAAATTGTTGACAGCTTTTGCGATAAATTTAAATTTGGCATTTGGTATTGTCACGGCAACCATGAACATCATCGCGGCGTGCCTTCGATTGAAGCAGAACTTCACAAAACAAAAATTCATTGGCTGGTGAACAGCTCAGAAAATGTCACTGCAAATTTGTATATGCTTGGAGTTGATTATCCGCCAACTGCGCCTGTCATGAGTTCCGGCGGACGTGGTAATTTGGACGAACAATTTTATAAACAAAAGCGCGAATTTCTTGAAAAAGCTTTAAAAAATGTGCCTTACGACGCAGTTTGCGTTTTATTGGCACACCATCCTGAATTTATTGACGACGGCGCAGAAAAAAATATTCCACTGACTTTAACAGGTCACACGCACGGCGGACAGATTGGCTTTTTAGGTTTACCATTGTTGCCGCTTTTTAAATACACGCGCGGTATGGTAAAAATCAAAAACAGTTTTGGCTATGTTCATGTCGGCAACGGCAGCTGGTTTCCATTTCGACTAGGCTGTACGCCCGAAATTGCTTACTTCATATTGAAAAAATTTGTTTAATAGTGTAAAATGCGTAAGTAAATATTTCACAGTTGATAATAAAAATTCTTTGAGTAGTTTAAATCGGATTCAGCCTTAAAGTAAGGGGGTATCTGGTATGGCTGTGCGCGAGATTAAATTCAGGGGCTTAAAAACCTTTCAGATATTTAGCGGCGAAACAAAAAAAGTTTGGATTTATGGTTTTTATTTGAAACGTGGAACTTACGGAGATCCTGGTCCGCAGGCACATATTTTTGTTTATGAAAACGGTTACGAAGGCTATCGTGTCGATTCCGAAACTATCGGGCAATTTACAGGGCTTTTTGACTGCGACGGCAAAGAAATTTATGAAGACGATATAATCACCTTTGACGACGGTAAAGTCGGCTTGGTTGAATTTTATCAAGGCTGTTTTGTCGTGCGCTACGGCAAAGATAATTCCGTGCAAACTTTGTACGACATCAAGGATTGGAACTTAAAAATTCTCGGCAACAGATACGAAAATCCTGAATTGGTTATTAAAAATTTTCCTGCAAAAAAAACTAAAACCAAACGCCGCGAAAATGTTGCTGTTGTCGAAAATATCAGTTGAAAGGAAATTAAATAAATGAACTTAAAAATTTTTGTCGGCGCGATTTTTATCGAGCTGATTTTTTTTACACATTCTATTTTGGCTTATGATTTACCAAAAGTTAAAACAGAACTTCCTGCGCTTGAGCTGCCTCAAGAAAATTTACCTGTCGATTCGCCGCAAAGAATTTCTATAGACAAAAATTTGATTTTTATTGCTCAATTTAAAGGTTACGCCTACTATCTGGATAAATATTCAATTCAGATTGTGAAAGATAATTCCGGCGCACGCATTTTTCGGCAAAGAATTTATCCTGTCGGCGAAAATATTTCTCCAAAAGACGCAAAAGCAACTGCGCAGGATTTTTTCACTGACGGCAAAAATATTTATAATTCAACGCGCCGCAGGGAAAATTTATCTGACTTAACCAATGACACTGAAAAAAATTTTTTGCTGAAATGTTTTAGTGTCGGATATTTTTATGCGTTCAATGAAGTTTTTTAACTTGGAGGTTTTTTTATGGCAATTAACGCTGATAATTATTGTTTTGCTTGCGGAGTGGAAAATCCAATCGGCTTGCATTTGAAGTTTGAAGTTGCGCAAGATAAAGTCGTTGCGAAAAAAATTTTGCCTAGTGAATTTCAAGGCTATGAAAAAGTCCTTCACGGCGGAATTATAGCTACAATGCTTGACGAATCAATGTGCAGATTTATTCAGGAAAAATTTAATGAACCGGCAATGACTGCAAGGCTTGAAATCAGATATCATGCGCCAACGCCAATTGGACAGGAAATAAAAATTTCGGCTTGGCAAGAATCACAGCGCAGAAATATCATAGGCTTAAAATCAACTGTCGAACTTTCGGACGGCACAATCACTGCGGAGGCGACGGCAAAATTTGCTGTTGTAAATTCAAAATGAAACATAACAAGTTCAAAAAAAATTATTTACCGCCTTACCACATTAAAACCTTGCCAATAAAAAAAATTTACCTTGAAGGCAAATTAAGTTTAAATAGGCGTGGCTTTGGTTTTGTTACACCTTCGGACGGCACGGCTGACATTTATATCGAACGTGACAATTTAAAATCTGCGTTGAATGGCGACAAAGTTAAAGTGCTGATTATTAAAAATCGCGTCGAAATGAATCGCGAAGGCAAAGTTGTTGAAGTACTTGAACACGCGCAGGAAATTTTTATTGGCGTTATTAAAAATCACAAAAAAAATTTTTATGTTGAAGTCGAAAATTTTGATTTGCTGATTTCAGTCGGCAAAAAAAATCTTGAACAGCTGAAAGAACTGCGTCGAAAAAAAATAAAAGTCGCTGTTAAAATTGTTGACTGGAAAAATCTGCGCGGCGAAATTGTAGAAATTTTTGACGCAGAAACTATAGGCAACGACATTAGCGAAATTTTACTTCAGCACGGAGTTTTTGAAAATTTTCCTGCCGAAGTTCAAGCCGAAGCAAAATCTGTTGAAACTGAACCGACTGCAGCTGAAATTTCAAAACGCATTGACAGGCGCGATTTAAAAATTGTCACAATCGACGGTGAGGACGCAAAAGACCTTGACGACGGAGTTTTTGCAAAAAAAATTGACGGCGGATATTTTCTTGGCGTTTATATTGCCGATGTCAGTTTTTATGTGCGTCCGAAAACTTTGTTGGACGCAGAAGCCTTCAATCGCGGCACAAGCATTTATCCTGTCGATAGAGTTGTGCCTATGTTGCCGACTGAACTGTCGAACGGCATTTGCAGTTTGAACGCAGGAGTAAATCGCCTTGCCTTTGCGTGCGAAATGAATTTAAATTCTGAAGGCAAAGTCATAAGCTACAAAATTTTTCCGACCGTGATTAAAGTTTTTCGCCGACTTAGTTACACACAAGCAAATAATTTTTTCAGCGGCGATACGCAAGAACTTTCGGACTGCGCGGAAAATTTAAATGCGCTTTTGGAAATTTATAAACTGCGCAGGAAAATTCGCACTGAACGCGGCGCGATTGATTTTGATATACCTGAACTGAAAATTATTTTGGACGACGCAGGTAAGCCGATTGAACTTACTAAACGCACGCAAGGCACGGCTGAAAATTTGATTGAGGAATGTATGCTTGCGGCAAATGAAACTGTCGCCGAACACACAGTCAAGAAAAAAATTCCCAGCGTCTACCGAGTTCATGAAACGCCTGACTCCGAAAAAATTGAAATGCTGAATCAGCTGTTGGCGCATTTTAATTTGCACATTAACGCAACTAAAAATAAAAATCCGCAGCCGCGCGACTTTCAACAAATTTTGGACAAAATTAAAAATCAACCTGCTGAAAAAATTATTTCAAGCTACACGCTCCGCACAATGCAACAGGCGCGTTATGCTGCTGAAAATCTTGGTCACTTCGGTTTGGCGGCGGAATTTTATACGCATTTTACTTCGCCGATTCGTCGCTATCCTGACTTGATTGTTCACAGAATGTTACGCGCAAGTTTGGAAAGTCCGCAGGATTTAAAAATTTTTGCAAAGCGTCTTGAAGATGCCGCAAAAAAAACTTCCGAGCGTGAACGGCGTGCAGTTGCCATTGAGCGCGAAAGTTCAAATTTAAAATCGACCGAATATATGCAGCAATTTATAGGACAAAAGTTCGACGCGGTAATTTCAAGCGTCACGAACTTTGGCTTGTTTGTTGAACTTGAAAACGGCGTTGAAGGCTTAATCAGAATGACAAGTTTGACTGATGATTATTACAACTATGTTGAGTCTGAATTTGCGTTGATTGGCAAACGCAAGGGCAAAATTTATAGCATTGGCGATGAACTGCGCGTTAAACTTGTCGATGCAAATATAAAATTCCGCCAGCTGACTTTTGAGTTGGCGGAAGGCGTTACTGCTAAAAATTTAATTGCTGAAGTTTAGTTACTTGCTAACTGTCGGATTTATCAAAATAAATGAACCGACATTTAATCACTGTCGGACTTCAAGTCAATGTTGATTGCGGCGGAAAGTGCAGCTAAAAGCCACATTAAAATTGAACTTGGAATGTTAAATAATAAATCATCACTAACGCCATTCAACGCCATTGAAATAAAGGCAAGCGCAATTCCAAGTCGTAAGCCTTCAATGACTGTTTTTATTGGAAAACTTAAAACTTCAATGCGTTTTGGAAAAAGTTCAATTTTTTCAGCAGCAAATTTTTGTAAATCAATTTTATCATCGTCATTGGATTTTTCAGTGTCGATATTTTTTTTATCTTCGGACCAATTCATCTCTTCGTGATGAACAACTTCAACTTCATCACTTTCAATCTTTACATCTTTTGAACTTTTTAACTCAACACCGGCATCTGAAAAATCTTCATCGCTCTTGCCGCTTTTGCGAATATCAGTTTCACTGGGCGTGAAGGAAAACCAATCCATAATCTTGTCGGAAAAATCAGCCATCCGTTCGACAAACATTGCTTTTGAATTTGCCAGCGTGTTTAGGGAATGACTTGTCAAAATGACTTGAACTAGGCGTTCTTTGAAGGCGTTTTGTCGTGCAATTTCAGCCAAAGATTTTGCGTCTTGCTTAAGTTTTGAATATCTTTCACTTGCATTTACAGTAACAGATTGAAATATTGTGCCAAAGAAAAACCAAAAATAAGCCATTGCGCCAACAATGCCAACTTCCGCCGCAGTTTGCAAATACAAATTGTGTGCGTGATAAATTACAATGCTTGTATCCTGCAAATAATAATTGTACTGCGGATAGATAAATTTAAAACCGCCCCAACCAATGCCAATAAATGGATGGTCGGCAATCATTGAAATTGTACTGACCCAAATTCCAAGTCGAAGTCCTTCTGAACTGTCGGTTGAAGTTGTGAAGATTGATAAAATTCTGTGTACAAAAGTTGAGTCGCTGTAAATTAAAAAGCCGAGCAAAATCGCAAATAAAATTAAAATGCGCCTGTCTTTTAAAATTCCACAAATTACAAAGACAATGGCGATTGATAAAAATGCGCCGCGTGAATAAGTCATTGCAAGACAAGCAACCAAAGCCGCAATAACCAGCGCAAAAATTACTTTCGGAGTGCGCCCTGCAACTTTAACAAAAAGTCCAAGCGCAAGGCAGATCATAACATCTAAATAGCCTGCAAGGACGTTGGGATTTTCCAGCGTTGAAAAAACGCGCTTTCTGAGTTCAGGAAAAGCCTCGCCGTCAACCCACTTCATATCAGCAATATCTACGCCAAACAAAAATTGAAAATAGCCATAAAGCACAACTAAAAATGCCGACAATGCAAGTGCTTTTGCAAGTTGAAGCATTTGTTCCTGCGTGCGAATATTTTGTCCAATCAGCGTGTAAGTTAAAATATAAATTCCAACTATGCCAAAATAATTTGTAATAAGTTCAAAACTTCGCGCAGGCGAAACAAAAACGCTAATTGCGCCCAAAACTACAAAAATTATTACAGGTATATCAAAAGGCAAACTGCGAAGGCGAAATCGATTGTCAATTTGCAACCTGAAAAACCAAGTCAATATTCCAACTAAAACTGCTGCTGCCGAAATGCTTGGAAATAACGCCAAAAAAAACGCCTCAACTAAAATTGCACGCATAGTCCAGCGTTCTAATTTTTTTATTCTTTGCCGCCTTACAAAGACGCTTATTCTGTTCATTAAAATTCTTGCCACCTTTCAAGCCTGTAACTTTCAACCTTGAAAAATTTTTTCCTGCAAATTGCATAGCAAAATAAAAAATGATATATTTACGCGCGAGGTGAGGATAATGGAAGAAACTATAACGCAAGGATTTTTGCCGCCTGTGATGGCTGATTTATTGATTTTTGTAAGCCTTGCAATGAATGTTATTTTGATGATTGTGGTAGCTTATGGAATTTTAACGCGCAATCAGGACGGCAGATTTCAAAAGCTGGAAGACAAAATAAAAAAAGTTGCGGACGATTTAAAGACGCTTGAAAATAAAGTTCGCGAAATTAAACCACAAAAAATAGTCGATACATTGCCGGAAATTCAGGCTTTTGGAATAAACAAAAATGAACCGCGACCGACTGCCGAAGAAAATAATTCTGCGCTGTGGAAAAAATTTATCGAAAGTTATAATCACATTGCGGCGAGTATGCTGGTTCCCGGTCAACTTAAAGCCTGTCAAAAATTTGTTGAAGATAATGGACTAAGAATGTTGCAATACGCCGGAATGATGAATTTTATTCCTGCGCTTGATGTTGAGGAAAGTAATTTTTGGCTTTGGAAAATGTCGCCGGATACAAATTTATATGCTGTTGTGCCAAATCCAATGAAACCTTGCACAGAAGAACTTTATGAACGCGGCGGCTTGAAAATTGTTTTTGCAATGGACTACAAGGACGGCATTTATAAAAAATATATTGTCGATACGCCGGCAATTTTTACTATTGACAGCTCTAACCAATGGAAATTAAAAGACCCCGGCGTTGTAGATTTAGCGCGCAAATAAATCAGTTGAAAGGAAAATTTTTCAATGCAGTTTATCGACAGAAGTAAAATTTATGTAAAAGCAGGCGACGGCGGAAATGGAAAATCATCTTTCCGCCGCGAAAAATTTGTGCCAAAAGGCGGTCCTGACGGCGGCGACGGCGGTAAAGGCGGCGATATTATTTTGCAAGTCGATTCAAATGTCAATACGCTTTTGAACTTCAGGTACAATAGAAAGTTCACCGCCGAAAATGGCTCGCCCGGCGATACTAAAAGACAATTCGGACGCGGCGGCGAAGATTGCATTATTAAAGTTCCGCAAGGCACGGTTGTTAAAGATTTTTCAACAGGCGAACTTTTGGCTGATTTAATTTTGCCGAATCAAAAAGTTGTTATTGCCAAAGGCGGACGCGGCGGTCGTGGCAATGCAAAATTTAAATCCTCCTCAAGACGCGCACCAACTTTTGCAGAACTTGGCGAACCTGGCGAAAGTTTTAATTTACAGCTTGAACTGAAACTTTTGGCTGATGTCGGTCTTGTCGGTTATCCTAGCGTCGGCAAGTCAAGTTTAATAGCCGCCGTCAGTTCTGCGCGTCCCGAAATTGCCGATTATCATT
>CAJOPJ010000068.1 GCA_905236325.1 uncultured Selenomonadaceae bacterium | reverse complement strand
GCTTGATCCGGTTCTAAGTAAGCCATAACAAGCGCGATTGTTTGTGGATGTTCATTTTGAATAAAGTTCAAAAGCTGTGAAGGATCTGTCTTGCGTAAAAAGTCGAAAGGACGCACCTGCAAACTTGTGGTAAGTCTGTTGAGGATATCCATTGCCCTGTCTGCGCCGAGTGCTTTTTCCAAAACATTTTGCGCATATTCCAAGCCGCCTGTAGAAATATAATCGCGCGCCATTGCCATTTGATAAAATTCGCTAATAACTTCAGCTTTCTGTTCGGCACTGACTTGTTTATTATTTGCAATTTCAAGCGTAATGCTTTCAATTTCTTCGTCGTCCATGTGTTCAAAAAGTTTTGCTGCATATTCGCCGCCTAATGCAATAAATAATATTGCGGCTTTTTCGTGCGCAGTCATGGTTTTGGATTCGCCATACATATCCGCCATAAAAAATTGCTCCTTTCCAAAAAATAATTTAATTTATTTTTCGACTGCAAAATTATTTTTCCTGCCAACCGGCAAATTAAAACTTTCCAACTGCAAAATTTTTTAAATGATTTAAACAAAATTTGTAAATTATCAGAAAAATTACTTGACGCAAAAAATATTTAGTTGTAAACTTTCGACATTGATAATGTTTTTTGATTTTAAGGGAGGATTTAAAAAAATGAGCAATCGCAGAAAAATCGTCGTCGTTGGAACTTCAAATGTCGGTTCAGCTGTTGTTAATAAACTTGCAGATTTTCAACTTGCATCCGAAATTGATTTAATTGATCTCAATCAAGACAAAGCTTGGGGCGAAGCTACAGATTCCAGCCACGCTACAGCTTGCGTTTACAGTACAAATATTAAATTCCGCGCAACAAATGACTACAGCGTTTGCAAAGACGCCAATATTGTTATTATTTGCGCAGGACCTTCAATTCGTCCCGGCGAAACTCCAGATCGTTTAAAACTTGCCGGCACAAATGCAAAAATTATGTCCTCAGTTTTTAGCGAAGTTTCAAAATACACAAAAGACGCAATTATCATTTTAATAACTAATCCGCTTGATGTTGCAACTTATGTTGTCAGCACACAGTTTGACTACCCACGCAACAAAATTTTCGGCACAGGTACAATGCTTGAAACTTATCGTTTCCGCCGTATTCTTGCCAACAAGTACGAAGTAGATCCTAAAAACATCAATGGATATGTTATGGGTGAACATGGCAATGCTGCTTTTGTTGCTTGGTCAACTTGCGGTTGTGCAGGTTTTCCGCTTGAAAAACTTGATGAATATTTCCACCACACAGAAAAACTTGATAAAGCCGCTGTCGAACAAGAATTGGTTCAGGTTGCTTATGATGTTATCAATCGCAAAGGCTATACAAATACCGGCATTGCAATGGCGGCTGTTCGCTTTGTAAAATCCATTCTGTACGATGAACACACAATTCTGCCTTGCTCAGCTGTACTTCAAGGCGAATATGGTATTGAAAATGTCGCACTTTCTATGCCGCGTATGATTTGCGCTGATGGCGTTATGCGCGTCTTTGAAGTTCACCTTACAGATGATGAACTTGAAAAAATGCACAAAGCCGCTCAGTCTGTGCGTTCTGCTCTTGACGGCGCAGGAATTAAATAATTTGAAATTGAAAATTAAAAATTGAAAAATTAAGTCGGCGTAGTTGCGTCGGCTTTTTTTATTTCATTAAAAATATCAAAATTTCTTGCAGGAATTTTAAACTTGTGATAGTCTTTAGCAGTTAGAAATCAGGAATGGAGAATCAGCAATGAAAAAATTTTTTCTACTGACTGCAATGTTAGTAGTTTTTATTTTGACAGGTTGCGGCGGAACTCAAGCAGAAAACAATTCCACCAATCAAACAAAACCTGCCGAAACTGCAACTTCAAACAGAAACGCAGTAACCGGCAATTTAAAAATTACAATGCTGAATGTCGGTCAAGGCGACGCATTTTTAATCCAAACTAAAACGCAAAATATTTTAATTGACACTTCCGACAGTGACGAACGCGCAAAGTTGGTTGCAGAACTTGATAAAGCCGGAGTGACGACTTTTGACAAAATTATTTTGACGCACCCACACGCAGATCACATTGGCGGAATTGAAAAACTCCTCAAGGACGCAAAATACACAGTGCACGAAGTTTATGACAATGGAATTGCTTCAACTTCAAGGCTTTATTTGAACTACATGAAGTTGATTAAAGATAATTCAATCAAACACCAAAGCTTAAATGTAGGCGATGTTTTGGACTTTGGCGACGGGGTTAAATTTGAAGTGCTTTATCCAACTGCAGATTTAGTTAAAGCAGTCAACAATGATGAACGCAAAACAGATCCAAACAATGAAAGCGTTGTCGGGCGTTTGATTTACAAAAATTTCACAATGATGTTCACAGGCGACGCTGAAAAAGAAGTCGAAAGCAATCTTTGGGCAGATAACGACGCAAAAAAACTTCGCAGTCTGATTTTAAAATCCGGTCACCACGGCAGTTACACTGCGTCAACTGAAAATTTTTTGTCGGTAGTTCAGCCTGAAGTTGTTTTAATTTCTGCAGGTGAACCGACTGATAAGCGCGGCGGCAATACTTATGGTCATCCACATGTTGAGCCGTTAGAAAATTATCTTGCCGCCGGTATCGACAGTAAAAATATTTTTTGGACATTTAAAAATGGCACTGTGATAATCTCAACCGACGGCGAAAATTATTCAGTACAACCTGAAATTGAGGAGGATTGGGTACAAGAATGGATAAACTACAAGAAACAAAATTCCAGGAAATAACTGCCGGTGTCTATCTCGACAGGTTTGAAGAACTTGAGGACGGCACGACTGAGGCAATTTTACTTTTGGACGACGGCGAAGATGATTATTCAGGCGAAATTGCCTTGCCCGCAAAATTTATTCCAACTGATGTAAATGAAGGCGACTATTTGACTTTAAAACTTTCACGCGACGACGCAAAAACTAATTCGGCACTCGAAGAAGCAAGAAAACTTTTACAGGAATCTGAAGATTGATTATTTTGGTGTGCAGTTTTTGAGGGGAATGATTAGGTGAAAAAATTTCTGGCTTTTTTTATTTTAACTGTGTTTTTTTGTTGCTCAATTTTCTCGGCAGCAGAAGCAAAGTCAGCAGAATTTAAAGAATTGACAATCAAACAACTTGATGAAGAAAATTTTACAATCGAAGCAGAATTTAAAGGCAACCTGAAAATTGGCGATGTAAATATTCGCACCGGTGGACAATATTTGTTGCTTGATATTGATAATTCAACGCCCGGCAGAATCAGCAAAGTTTCCGGCATAACAAACCGCGCAAAAGACTTTGTGACAAAAACTTTTGTTGGCACAGTTCAACAAAATCAAACGCGCATGAGTTTTTCATTTGCCGATACCATTGTCGAAAACAGCGTTAAATTCACAATTCAACCTGAAGACAAAAAAAATAATCAACCTGCGCGACTTGTTGTTCAGTTCAAAAAAAATGTAGTAAGTCAATCCGACAGTCAAAATAATTTTTCAGTAAGCCGCGATGTAACCGACAAAGTCATTGTAATTGACGCAGGTCACGGCGGCAGCGACAGCGGCGCACGCGGTCATTATGGCACACTTGAAAAGGATGTTACGCTGTATGTTGCGCTTAGAGTTCAAAAGCTTTTGACTGACGCCGGCGCAAAAGTTATCATGACGCGCACGACTGACAAAGATGTTGCTTCTGCGCAAGCCTCAAACAGTCGTGAACTTCAAGCGCGCGTTGATGTTTGTCCGCCCGATACAGATATTTTTATTTCAATTCACTGCAACGCATTTTCAAATCCAAATTCAAATGGCATGGAAACTTATTACTACAGCGGCAGTCCTCAAAGTCGAAGTCTGGCTGTGCTTTTGAATGAAGAACTTGCTAAACACGGCGGAAGGCATAATCGTGGCGTTCGCACAGCTAATTTTTATGTTTTAAGACACAATCCGCACGTTGCGTCGCTGGTTGAATTGGCTTTTATAACTAATTATGAAGAAGAAAATTTGCTTTCAGACGACGACTATCAAGACGCAATGGCAATAGCGATTGTAAATGCAGTTAAACGCTACTTCAATGAATAGGAGGCTTAACAAAACTTGATAAAAAAATTTTTTATGACGGCAATGGTTGTGCTGTTAATTTTCACTGCAGGTTGCGATGGCAATAAACCGCCTGAACAAAATTTGCCGGCAAATAATCAATCACCACAATCTGAAAATACAAATACCACGCCTGAAAATAATCAAACCAATCCATTTGCCGAAAGACTAAATCAAGGCGAAAGGCAGGGAAAATTTTTGCAGGTAAAAATTTATTATCCTGACGACTCCGGAATGAAACTGGTTGCAGTTGATAGACAAATTAAAATTAACAAGGACGAAGATAAATATTTTGAAACGGCAAAACTTTTAACGCAAGAACCGACTGAACATAATTTGACAAAAATTTTTCCAAGTCAAGCCAAAATAAATGGCGTAACTTTAAAGCGCGACACAGCTTTTGTAAATTTTGATTCAAGCATTACGCAAAATTTTGTAGGCGGCTCAACTGGCGAAGAACTGTTAATAAATTCTTTCGTGCAAACTTTGACAGAATTTCCCGAAGTCACGCAGGTAAAATTTTTGGTTGACGGCAACGACATTGAAACACTTTCCGGTCATATGGATTTAAGCGCACCTTTGAAGCGAATGGAGGAATAAATTTTGTTGACAGTTTTAATGGTTTTGGACGCAATAGTTTCAATCGCACTAATTGCAGTAATTCTCGGTCAAGAAGCAAAAGCCGGCGGACTTGGTGGAATGGACGGCAGCTCCGACGCAGTCTTTACAGGCAAAGTGCGCGGAATTGAGGCACTGCTAGCCAGGCTCACGGTTATTTTGGGAATTTTATTTGCAGTCATTACGATAATCATCGCAAGAATAACTTCATAAAAAATCCCGACGCTTGTCGGGTTTTTTAATTTTAAAAATGCTTGCAAAAATTTTGATTGATAAATATATTATCATTAAAATTAAAAACTTGGGAGGAAATTTGATTGATAAGGAAAGGCGCGGAAACTTTTTTCCTGCAAGGCGGCACGGAAGGCGTTTTGTTAGTTCACGGCTTTACAGGTTCGCCGGCGGAACTTTTGTTGCTTGGTGAATTTTTAAATGCGGCAGGTTTTTCGGTTTTGGGAATCAGACTTTCAGGTCACGGAACAAATGAACTTGATTTACTAAAAACCACGCAGGAAAATTGGTTCAACACAGTTTTGGATGGCTGGTCAATCTTGAATGGCTTTTGCAAAAAAATTTTTGTTGTCGGTCATTCAATGGGCGCACTTTTGGCTTTAAAACTTTCAACCTGCAGAAAAATTGACAAATTGGTTACAATTTCCGCGCCAATTTTCATTGACAACAGATTTGATTTAAAAACTTTACCTAAGCGTGAAAATTGCGGCGTTCAATGCGTCCTAAAAGCGCGTCGCAGATTAAAAAATGTTCCGCCGGCTGCCAATCAAGTTTACCGAAAAATGCCTTTAATTTCTGTGCATGAACTTTTGGACTTAATGACTTGCGTAAAAAAATTTTTGCCGAAAGTTCAAACGCCGCTACTGATTTTGCATGCAAAGGACGATCATACAGCTAAACCTGACAGCGCAGAATTTATTTTTCAGTCGGTAACTTCAAAAATTGTGCGCATAAAATATTTTGAAATTGGAGGGCATTTATTGCCGCTGACTGAAAGCCGCGAAGAAGTTTTTGCTGAAGTTGAAAAATTTTTGCTTGAAAATGAATAATGCAAGATGTGTCCATTGTACTTTGTGTATTTTTTTTGAGGAGGAAAAATTTTGCTAGAAAAATTACAACGCGTGGAAGATAAATTCCGCGAAATAGAATCACAACTTGGCGACCCAAGCGTAGTTGCCGAAGTCGAAAGATTTACAAATTTGACGCGTGAACATTCAAACTTGGAACCGATTGTAAAAAAATTTCGTGAATATAAAAAAATTTTAACGCAGATTGAGGAAGATAAAAATTTGCTGGAAACTTCAAGCGACGACGACTTAAAATCTTTGGCTGCGGAAGAATTAACTGACTTAAAAAAATCAAAAGCCGAACTGGATAAGGAATTGCCAATTTTATTACTGCCAAAAGATCCAAATGATGATAAAAATGTTATAGTTGAAATTCGCGGCGGAGTTGGTGGCGAAGAAGCAGCTTTATTTGCCGGTGATTTATTTAAAATGTACACGCGCTATTCCGAGCGTCAAGGCTGGAAAGTTGATATTGTCGATTCAAACGCAACGACAATCGGCGGCTTTAAGGAAATTTCTTTCACTGTGGACGGAGCCGGCGCGTTCAGCAAATTGAAGTATGAAAGCGGCACTCACAGAGTTCAACGCGTACCTGTAACCGAAAGCAGCGGCAGAATCCACACAAGTGCAGTTACAGTTGCAGTTTTGCCGGAAGTTGAGGAAGTTGAAGTTGAAATAAATCCTGCAGACCTTAGGATTGATACATACTGCGCAAGCGGCGCGGGCGGTCAATATGTCAACAGAACCGAAACTGCGATTAGAATTACGCACCTTCCGACAGGAATTGTTGTTCAATGTCAAGATGAAAAATCTCAGCTGAAAAATAAAGAAAAAGCAATGCGCGTTTTGCGTGCAAGGGTGCGTGATGTTGCAGTGCGCGAACAAAATGAAGCAATCGCCGCCGACAGAAAAAATCAAGTTGGTAGCGGCGACCGTTCCGAACGCATCAGAACTTACAATTTTCCGCAAGGTAGAGTTACAGATCACAGGATTGGCTTAACACTTCACAAGTTAGACGCAGTTTTGAATGGCGAACTTGAGGAAATTATTTCTGCTTTAATAACCGCAGATCAATCAAAAAAACTTAGTGAACAAAATAATTTTTAATTGCTAGACTAAAAAAAATTTTTTTTGTATAATAGCTGAGCAATTTTTTTGCAGAAAAAATTTTTTTAAGGAGATGTGTTAATTGTTTGGTAAAACAAATTTTAAACTTGCGACACTGGCAGTCGGCGGTTTGTTGGCTTGCAGTTTATTGGCAGGTTGTGGCGAAGAATCCGGCGGCGGAAGTTCAGATGCGAATGAAATTATTGTCGGTTCAAACTTTGAATTGACAGGCAACCACGCGCAGTATGGTCAAAGTTCGGCAAATGGTTTTAAACTTGCAATTAAGGAAATTAACGACGCCGGCGGAATCAATGGCAAAATGATTAAAATTGTAGAAGTTGACTCCAAGTCCGAAACTGCAGAATCAGTCAATGCGGCTACAAAGTTAATTTCAGATGACAATGTAGTTGCGATTGTCGGACCGGCTGTAACTGCAAATGTTATTGCCGAATCGCAAGTTGCAACTGATAATAAAATTCCTGTTATTGCGCCTGACGCAACAAATCCTGATGTAACAGTTGAAAATGGCGAAGTCAAGCCTTACATTTTCCGCAGTTGCTTTATTGATCCGCAACAAGCCGAAGTTATGGCAGAATTTGCAAGCAAAGATTTAAGCGCACAAACTGCAGTGCTTTATCTTGATTCCAGCTCTGACTACTCAAAATCACTCGGCAGAATTTTTAAAGAAACTTTTGAAGCTGCCGGCGGAACAGTTGTAATGGAAGAAGCCTTCCTTGCCAAAGATCAAGACTTCAAAGCCGCACTGACAAAAATTCAAACTGCAAATGCCGATGTAATTTTTGTTCCTGCTTACTATGAAGAAGTCGGCAAAATTGTTAAACAAGCACGCGAACTCGGAATCACAGCAACAATTCTTGGCACTGACGGCTGGGATGACAGCAAAGTTGTAGAAATTGCCGGCGCAGATGCTTTGAACAATACATTTTTCTGCACACACTACTTCGAAGGCGACGAAGAAGTTCAAGGCTTTATTGCTGCTTATCAAAAGGAATATGGCACGGCTCCAAATGTCTTTGCGGCACTTGGCTATGACGCAGGAAAAATGTTGATTGATGCTATTCAACGCGGCGGAGACTCAGCTGAAAAAATTCGCGACAATCTTGAAAATATTCAAAACTTGCAAGTTGGCACGGGCAAAATCACTATGGACATGAAAACTCACAATCCAATCAAAGGCATTGTTGTTATTGAAAACAAAAATGGCGCACGCGAACTCCGCACGAAAATTGCTCCACAAGGGTGAACTTGATTTATAACCAAAAATATTTTAAAATCTCAGCGCAAGTTGAGATTTTTTTTTACTAAATTTGAGGTGATTATTTTGATTAAAACTTGGGATATTTTTGATACACTTGTTGCCAGGCGTTGTATTTTTCCGCACGCAATTTTTCAAATTATCGAACAACAAAGCAAATTACAAAATTTTGCAAAGGCGCGAATCACTGCAGAAAAAAATGCTGCTCAACGCTTGGAAAATTACAATCTTGATGATATTTATATCGAACTGCAAAAAATTTCAAACCTGAACGACGACGCAATAAATAATCTGAAAAATCTTGAATGTGAAGTTGAAATAAATCAAGCAATTCCAATAACAGAAAATCTTTTGCAAGTTAAAGCCGGCGATATTTTAATTTCAGATATGTACTTGCCGGAAAAAGTTATTCAGCAAATGTTGGATAAAGTCGGCTTGATTGAACCTGTCGAAATTGTGATAACTACAAAAGGCAAATCAACCGGCAAAATTTGGAATCAATTTTCAGAACAAAAGCAATTTGTTTTCCACATTGGCAATAATTTGACAAGTGACGTTGAAAATCCACGCAAAGCAGGGCATGAATCTTCAATTTCGATTTTGAGCCAACTTACCGAAGCTGAAAAGTTCATCGCGCAGAAAGATTTTAATTTTGCTTGTTATTTGCGTGAACTGCGCTTGAAAAATCCATACACTGAAGAAGTTCAGCGCAATTATTGGCAACTTTGTACACTGAATATTGGCATTTTAATTTTGATGGTTCAGCTGATTGATGAACTGCAGAAAAAATATAATTTTGAATATCTTGGCTTTTGCGGACGCGATACTTTTTGGATGCGCAAATTTTACCTAAAGTTCAAGCAATCTAAAAATGAAACGCCAACTGCCAATGATTATTTACATTATTCGCGCAAGCTGGTTCATAATTGTGAAGAGGATATAGCAAAATATTTTTCAGCCAAGATTGATAATCGAAAAGCCTTGCTGATTGATTTGCACGGCTCAGGACATACTTTTAATAAATTACGCAGTGAAATGGACATGGACTTTTCAATAATGATTTGCAATATAGTGACTGAGCTTGAAGGAAAAATAACTTGGACTAAACCGACAGAAATTTGGAATGAAGAAAGTTTCGGCAATTTTTATTTTTTTATCACCAATGGTTATGCACAGGAATTTTTTAATTGCGCAACACACAATACGCCAATAAGACTAAAAACATTGGAAGTCGGCAATAAAATTGTTCAGCAAGTAACTT